>CACJMW010000009.1 GCA_902594655.1 uncultured Pelagibacteraceae bacterium | reverse complement strand
TTTATTCGGAGCTATCGGATTTTTAATTTCCGGGTCGTACTTAAATGTGGATTTGCCCTTAAGTGTTGGTTTTATTAATATTCCAGCATTGTTGATATTTATACCAATCACAACTTATATGGCCAGAGTAGGAGCGAATGCCGTGCACAGAATAGAAAAAGAGAAAATTACAAAGTTTTTTGGAATATTTCTTTTAGTGGTAGGATCAATTTTTCTTTATAGATACTTAAATATATAAAATCGGGAGCGGTTTCAGTCTCCCTCTGCCACTCCCTTAGTTATCTTATATCTGATTCTCTCTTTTTTTATAAACTCTTAATAATTGAATTTTTAGATTATATCTTTTGATCGTATTCTCCAATTTTTCCAGTTTTTTGGAGCAACTTATCTATAAAATAAAATATGTTTTTTTTTCTTTCGTTAGATGTTGGGCTTTCTGTTACAATTACTAATGATGGCTTATTTGATGATGCTCTAATTAAACCCCATGAGCCATCAGACAGACTAAATCTTATACCGTTAACTGTTAAAATATTATCAATATTTTGGTTGTCAATTTTTTGGCCAGTTTCTTTTAAATTAATTATTTTTTGAGTTATTTCCTCAATAACTTCATATTTTTCCTCATCTTTACAAAAAGGACCCATTGTAGGGCTTTGATATGTTTTAGGTAAAGAATTTATTAATTTACTTAATTTATGCTCTTCATTATCAAGCAATTTACATACTTGGATTGCTGAATTAATTCCATCATCATAACCATATCCTAATGGCTGATTGAAAAAGAAATGCCCACTTTTTTCAAAACCAGCAATAGCATTATCTTCATTAACCTTCCTTTTAATATATGAGTGTCCTGTTTTCCAATAAATTGTCTCACAATTATTTTTTTTTAAAACTTTATCGTTTTCATATAGTCCAGTAGATTTTACATCTACTATAAATTTATTTTTAGGATAAGAATTTGATATATCTCTAGCAAGCAGAAGACCAATTTTGTCCGAAAAGATTTCATTTCCCGCTTCATCTATAACTCCTACACGATCTCCGTCTCCATCAAATCCAAAGCCAACATCTGCATTATTTTCTTTTACACATCTTGCAATTTCGTGTAGCATTTTAAGATCTTCAGGATTTGGATTATATTTAGGAAACGTAAAGTCTAAGTTGCAATCTAATTCAATTACTTCACAACCAATATTTCTTAGGATCTCAGGTGCAAAAATTCCAGCAGTTCCATTTCCACAAGCTGCTACTACTTTCAGTTGTTTTTTAATTTTATTTTTTGATAAGTTTTTAATATATTTTAATTTATAGTTATCTATCTTTTTGTAAGTTCCATTACCTATTTCAAATTTCCTATTTAGAACTATTTCTTTTAATTCTCTCATTTCCTCATAACAATGGGTCAAACCTTTTTGGATGCCCATTTTTATACCTGTCCAACCATTTTCATTATGACTTGCTGTGATCATTGCTACAGCATCACAATTTAGATCAAATTGTGAAAAGTATATAGTCGGAGATAGACATAAACCAAGATCCTCAACATTACATCCTGTTGAAATTAGACCCTTTACAAAACTATCTTTCACTTCTTCGCTGTAAGATCTATAATCATATCCAACTGCAACCCTTGGATTTTTTTTAGTTTTAATTACTTGTGAGCCAAATCCTTTTCCAACTTCAACGATTCCCTCTCGATTTATCTTTTTGGGATACAACCATCGTGCGTCATATTCTCTAAAGCCGAAAGGGTCGATTTTTATAGTTTCAGACATGTGGATATATCTACATTTTTTTTGGTTTTTTGTTGAATAAAAAAACTAATTTTCTATAAATGTTCTCTTGAATTATAGTTTATATAGTATAATAACATATTCAACACACAACATATAGTTGTTTTACATAAGTTTAACGTTTATAATAAGGAAGTTACATGAATAAAGTCTTGTCTCAAGCCATAAAAAAAGCTGTCTCTGAATATACTAATAATAATGTAGTTAATATTATTGAGGACAGCTCACAAAAAAGACCAGACTTATTCTCACTTTCAGACAACACAGAGCTATTTCAGAACTCAAAAGGTATCACTATTAAAATTGACAGATCTAAAGATCAAAATTTAACTGACTTTGGTAAAGCAACATTAAGTGACAGATATTTAGGTCATAATGAGTCTTTCCAAGATTTATTTGCAAGAGTTGCAAGCCATTATGCAGACGATAATTTACATGCTCAAAGATTGTATAATTACATTAGTAATTTATGGTTTATGCCAGCAACACCAGTTCTATCAAACGGGGGAACAAAGAGAGGTTTACCTATCTCGTGTTTTTTAAATGAAGCTGGAGATAGTTTACACGGAATTTTAGATTTATGGAGTGAAAATGTTTGGCTTGCTGCAAAAGGTGGTGGTATTGGAAGTTACTGGGGAAATTTAAGATCAATTGGTGAAAAAATTGGAAGAGTAGGAAAGACATCTGGAATTATTCCTTTCATAAAAGTTATGGACTCTTTAACGATGGCTATTAGTCAAGGTTCATTAAGAAGAGGATCCGCAGCTTGTTATTTACCAATTGACCATCCTGAGATTGAAGAGTTTATTGAAATGAGAAGACCAACGGGTGGTGACCCAAATAGAAGATCTTTAAATCTCCATCACGGGGTTCTTGTAAGCGATGCATTCATGAGAGCAGTCGAACTAGATGAACAATGGGCATTAAAAAGTCCTAAAGATGGAGCGGTTCAATCTACTGTTTCTGCTAGAAACTTATGGATAAGACTTTTAACTGCTAGAGTTGAAACAGGCGAGCCATACATAATTTATATTGATACAGTTAATAGACAAATTCCACAGCATCATAAACTTGCTGGTTTAACTGTTAAAACTTCAAACTTGTGTAGTGAAATTACATTACCAACAGGAGTTGATAAAGAGGGCAGAGATAGAACGGCAGTTTGTTGTTTATCTTCTTTAAATTTAGAAAAATACGATGAATGGAAAGATGATAAAAACTTTGTTAAAGATGTAATGAGATTTTTAGATAATGTATTAACCGATTTCATAGAAAGAGCACCAGAAGAATTTAGTGATGCAACGTATTCTGCAATGAAAGAAAGAAGTGTAGGTTTGGGAGTTATGGGAATGCATTCTTTTTTTCAACAGAAAATGATACCATTTGAGTCAGTGATGGCTAAAGTTTGGAATAAAAAAATATTCCAAAATATCCAAGAACAAGTTGATCAAGCATCTAAAGATTTAGCAGATGAAAGAGGACCATGTCCAGATGCTGCTGAGTATGGTATGAATGAAAGATTTTCAAACAAAACTGCAATTGCACCTACTGCTTCAATATCAATTATTTGTGGCGGAGCATCCCCAGGAGTTGAACCTATAGCGGCAAATAGCTATACTCACAAAACCCTTTCAGGATCATTTAATGTTAGAAATAAATATCTTGCTAAACTATTAGAAAAACATTCCAAAAATGATGATGAGACATGGTCAAGTATAACCACTAATCAAGGATCTGTATCACACCTTGATTTCTTAACTCAGGAAGAAAAAGATGTATTTAAAACAGCTTTTGAGCTTGATCAAAGATGGATAATTGATTTAGGGGCTGACAGAACACCTTACATTTCTCAAGCTCAATCAATAAATATTTTCATACCTGCAGATATTCATAAAAGAGACCTGCATCAAATTCATTTTCAAGCATGGAAAAAAGGATTGAAAAGCCTTTATTATTGCAGATCTAAATCAATTCAAAGAGCAGAAAATGTTAATGATACAAAATCAACGGATGTTACATCAAATGTATATAAATCAAAAAATAATAATAACGAGCAACCAGAATACGAGGAGTGTTTATCATGTCAGTAGAAAGTTTAAAAAACCAAAATCAAACAATTATCAAACCAAAAAAAATGGGATTACTTGTTGAGAACCCTGTGTATAAACCTTTTAGATATCCATGGTGTTACGATGCTTGGTTAACACAACAAAGAATTCATTGGCTTCCGGAAGAAGTGCCCCTTGGAGATGATGTGAGGGACTGGCAAAAAAACTTATCTCAAGCTGAAAAAAACTTACTTACTCAAATATTTAGATTTTTTACTCAAGCAGATGTTGAAGTTAACAATTGTTATTTAAGACATTATACTACTGTATTTAAGCCAACAGAAGTTTTGATGATGATGACATCATTTGCATCAATGGAAACTGTTCATATCGCTGCTTATTCGCATCTCTTAGATACCATCGGCATGCCTGAGTCTGAGTATTCGGCATTCATGAAATATAAAGAAATGAAAGATAAGTATGACTATATGCAAAATTTCAATGTTAATTCTAAAGAAGATATAGCAAAAACTGTAGCAGTGTTTAGTGCTTTCACCGAGGGTTTGCAATTATTTGCAAGTTTTGCAATTTTACTAAACTTTCCAAGATTTAATAAAATGAAAGGCATGGGCCAGATTGTTACCTGGTCAGTGAGAGATGAAACCTTACATTGTAATTCTATGATTAGATTGTTCAAAGAATTCATAAAAGAAGAACCACAAATTTGGACACCTCAACTTAAAAAAGATATTTATGAAGCATGTAGAACTATAGTCCATCATGAAGATGCTTTTATAGATCTAGCTTTTGAAATGGGCCCAATGAATGGTTTAACAGCACAAGAAGTAAAAGATTATATAAGATTTATTGGAAATAGAAGGCTATCGCAGTTAGGCTTAGAGCCAATATATGATGTCCAAAAAAATCCTCTAACTTGGTTAGATACTATGTTGAACGCAGTTGAGCATATGAACTTTTTTGAAGGTAGAGCAACTGAATATTCAAAAGCATCTACCCAAGGATCTTGGACAGAAGCTTTTAGTTAAAATTAAATTTATCGCTGATTTAATTGTACAACTTTTCTATGTTGATTACCTTTATATTTAGCTAGCGGTCTAATCAATTTGTTAGCAGCATATTGTTCAATAATATGAGCAGACCAACCAGTAATTCTTGAAATTACAAAAATTGGTGTAAAAAAATCTGTATCAAATCCCATTAAATGATATGTAGGTCCAGTTGGATAATCTACATTAGGGTGAATATTTTTTCTTTCAATCATGACTTTTTCAACAATGTCATAAATTTTTTCAAATTTTTTATCTTTCTTTAATTTTGCTACTTTTCCGAAGTATTCTC
This sequence comes from uncultured Pelagibacteraceae bacterium, assembly GCA_902594655.1. Lineage (GTDB taxonomy): Bacteria > Pseudomonadota > Alphaproteobacteria > Pelagibacterales > Pelagibacteraceae > Pelagibacter. The sequence continues at coordinate 28,879 of CACJMW010000009.1, read as the reverse complement.
GCATTGTTGGAACTCTTGAATCACCACTTTTATAAACTCTATGGCCAAATCCCATAACAACATCTTTATTATCTAATGCTTTATTAATCCATTTAAATGCATTTTCTGGTTTTTTAATTTTTTTCATCATGTGCATTACTTCTTCGTTTGCTCCACCATGAAGCGGTCCTTTAAGGCTTGCAATGGCTCCAGTAATTGCCCCGTGTATATCGGATAAACTACTTGTAATAGTCCTAGCTGTAAATGTTGAAACATTAAAACTGTGTTCAGCATATAAAATTAAAGAAACGTCAAATGCTTTAACTATTTCTTTATTAGGAACTTTCCCAAAACACATGTAAAAAAAATTCTCTGAAAATGAGAGATTTTTTTTTGGAGAAATAATCTTTTTTCCTTTTCTGGCCCTGTAAAAGGCTGCTAAGGCGACTGGCATTTTTGCAAATATCCTCATTACTTTTCGCATATTTGCTTCAGTTGAATTATCTTTGGTTTCTTTATCTTCAAGTCCCATTATACTGACAGCAGTTCTTGCTACATCCATGGGGTGGGCTGTCTTGGGAAATCTTTTTATGTCTTGAATAATTGTATTTGAAAGTTTTCTTTCTTTTCTTTCTTGATTTTCAAACTTTTTTAATTGATTTTTATTGGGAAGTTCACCGTTTAATATTAAATATGCCACTTCTTCAAATTTACATTTTGCGCATAAATCTTGAGCCGCATAACCTCTATAAGTTAAAGAATTAATCTCAGGCATTACTTTAGAAACTTCAGTTTCATCCACGACAATTCCTAGTAGTCCTTTTTTAATTTCGTCACTCATTATTCGTGTCCCTCTGTACTAAAGTTATAAATTTTTTCGTCTAGTGAATTGTATTTTTCATAGTCAACTAAATCATATAATCTTTTTCTAGTCTGCATTTTATCTATTATATTTTTTTGATGTCCATCTGCAAAAATAGCACGCAGCCCATCTTCGACATTTTTCATAGCTAACCTTTGGCTTGTAACAGGGTATAAAACTATATTATATCCCAAAATTTCTAGCTCTTTGAAACTTAATAATTTAGATTTGCCGAATTCTGTCATATTAGCTAATAAATACGAACTAAGTGATTTTCTTACTTTCTCAAATTCTTTTTCATCTTTTAAAGCCTCAGGAAAGATAATCTCAGCACCTGCATCAATATAGGATTTGCATCTGTCAATCATTTTATCTAATCCTTCAACAGATCTAGCATCTGACCTAGCAATCACTTTAAAATTTTTATCTTTTTTCGCATTGACACAATCTTTAATTTTTTTTACCATTTGTTCTATTGGAATGAGTTCTTTATTTTCAAGATGGCCACATCTTTTTCTCTCAATTTGATCTTCTATGTGAACAGCAGAAATTCCAAAACTCTCAAATGTTTCAATTGTTTCTTTACAAGTTTTAAAACCCGTATCTATATCAACAATAGTTGGTAAATTTGTAACTCTTGCTATTTGGTTTGATCTATTACTTACATCTTTTAAAGTTGTTAGTCCAATATCTGGATAACCCAAATCATTGGACATAACACCTCCAGAAATATAGACAGCATCATAGCCAATTTCCTCAATTAATTTTGCTGTAAGTGGATTATAAGCTCCAGGAACTCTTAAAATTCTATTTGATTTTAGTTTTTTATCAAGATCAAGGCGTTTATCTTCAGGTTTTTTATTTATAAAATGCATTAAAAAATAGATTTTTTTTTATTTTTCTTTATATTTTTATTATTCACTTCAACATTTAATTTATATAATTGGCCATTTTTAAGATTTTTTAAATTTTGAGCATCTTTTAAAAATCTTTTACTTTCCTTTTTTGAGAGTATTTTATCAGTTAAAATTTTAAACTTTTTAATATAATTTGCTCTCTTAAATGGTTTTGCTCCATATGGATGTGCATTAGCTCTTTCTAATTCTTCAGTTATTTTCCCTCCACTATTAAGTGTTACGACAACTTTTGCTCCAAAAGATTTTTTTTTTGGGTTAGGGTCGTGATATTTTTTTGTCCATTTTTTATCTTCATGTGTCTTAATTGATTTCCATAATTTTACTGTACTTTTTCTGTTTGATCTTGACTTACTATAAGATTTTTCATGATGCCAATCTCCATCTTCCAATGCAACAGCAAATATATACATTATAGAGTGATCAAGTGTTTCTCTGCTAGCATTTGGATCCATTTTTTGTGGATCATTAGCTCCAGTTCCAATTACATAATGCGTATGATGGCTCGTATAAATATCAATTTTTTTTACTTGATTAAGGTTGTTAATTTTTAGTTTAAGTTTTTTTGCAAGGTCTATAAGCGCTTGTGCTTGATACTCGGCTGAATACTCTTTTGTATATGTTTCTAAGATAGCTTTTTTTTCATCATTTTTTTTTGGTAGTGGAATTTTATAATTTGCTTTTTTTCCATCCAGTATTCTGGCTATTATACTATCTTCTCCTTCATAAATTGGACTTGGTCCACCTTCACCTCTCATTGCTCTATCAACAGCCTCTATTCCTAATTTTCCAGCATGTGCAGGCGCAAAAGCTTTCCAACTTGAAATCTCACCTTTTCTAGATTGTCTAGTAGACACTGTTATATGCAAAGCTTGTTGAACTGCTTGGTAAATAGTTTCTGTATTCAGTTTTAAGATTGATCCAATTCCTGCGGCAACACTTGGTCCAAGATGTGCAATATGATCTACTTTATGTTTATGTAAACAAATTCCTTTAACTAAATTTACTTGCACTTCGTAAGCTGTAATGATTCCCCTTAATAAATCTAAACCATTTTTTTTTAATTGTTGTGCTACCGCCAACAATGGTGGTATGTTATCACCAGGGTGACTGTAATCAGCAGCTAAAAAAGTATCGTGAAAATCTAATTCTCTTACCGCAGTTCCATTTGTCCAAGCTGCCCATTCACAATCAAATTTTTTTTTTGAATTAATACCAAATATTGTAGCACCATTTTTTCTTGGATGAGCTAAAGCCATTTCTCTTGAAGAAATAACTGGTTTTCTGTTCAAAGAGGCAATTGCTACAGAAGCATTATCAATAATTCTGTTAATTACCATTTCAACAGAGTCTTTATTTAATTTGGCGTTATCACTTGCAATTTCAGCTATCTTCCAAGCTAATTGATTTTTTTTTGGAAGCTTTTTTTTTGACGGGTAAACTTTTACTGTATGTAATATCACTATAATTCCTCAGGGTTAATTATTTACAGCTAGCTTTAAATTTAATCAATATTAATGATTAAGATATTTATCAATAATTTCTTCAATACCTACAAAATCTTTAATTAAATGATCATGATGTATCTCTGATGTTTTTTTTTTCAGTATATCCATTCTCTAATAATATGAATGGAACACCTGCAGATTTAGCTGTTTCAGCATCTGTCTCGCTATCACCAATCATAATTGATTTTTTTATATCACCTTGCATAATTTCAATTACATTAGTTAAATGTCTTGGATCAGGTTTGCAGTAATCAAAAGTGTTACTCCCAGCTATATATTCAAAGAAATGATTAATTTTTAATTTTTTTAATAAATCAACAGATAAATAATCTTGTTTATTTGTACACACTCCTAGAGAAATATTGTTTTGTTTACACCATTTTAAAAAGTTTTCAGCCCCATTTACAATTTTGCTATCTACGCAGATATTTTTTGTGTAGTAGTCCAAAAATTCACTTACCATTTCTTTTTTAAGAGCCTGATCATCAATTTTTTTGAAGTTCTCTTGAGCCTGACCCCAAACAGATCTTGTAATTAGTGAGTTTGCTCCTTTACCGACTAATTTTTTTATATCCTCAGATTTTTTTGACTCAAAACCATACTTGCTCATTACATGATTATGGGCACTTATTAAATCAGGTGCAGTTTCTACTAAAGTACCGTCTAGGTCGAAAATGATCGTTAGTTTTTGACTCATATTTATAAAGTATTAATAAGAAATAATTTGTGACTTAATTATACCATTTACTTAAATATATATAATTTTAAATGAAGCAAGAATTAATTCAAAAAAAATTAAGAAATAAATTTATAAAACAAGGTGTGAGAATGACATCGCCTGAAACCATATTTTTTTCAAACAAAACAAAAATTGGGAAAAATGTTTCAATAGAACCCTACGTAGTATTTGTTGGAAATGTTGTTTTAAAAAACAATATCACAATAAAGTCTTTTTCACATTTAGAAGATGTTAAAGTAGAAAATAATGTTTCGATTGGACCATATGCAAGAGTAAGACCAGGAACTACTTTAGGTGAAGGATCAAAAGTTGGTAACTTTGTTGAGGTAAAGAAAAGCAAAATAGGAAAAAATTCTAAAATAAACCATTTGTCTTATGTTGGTGATGCAAATCTTGGAAAAAATGTCAATATAGGAGCTGGCACTATAACATGCAACTATGATGGAATTAAAAAAAGCAAAACATTAATTAAAGATAAAGTATTTATTGGATCAAATACGTCTTTAGTAGCTCCAATAACGATCGATGAACAAAGTGTAGTAGGTGCAGGTTCGGTTATAACAAAAAAAGTAAATAAACAATCATTAGCACTTACAAGAGCTAATCAGATTGAAATTAAAAACTATAAAAGAAAAAAATAAATGTGTGGAATTGTAGGAATTACAAGTACAAAAAATGTTTCAGCAACGATACTTAATTCTCTAAGAAAGTTGGAATATAGAGGATATGACTCTGCAGGTATTGCAACTTTAGAAACTGGCATTATTAAAGAAGTGAAATGTGAGGGCAGAGTAGATGTATTAGAACAAAGTCTTTCTAAACAAAAGTTAGAAGGAAATATTGGAATTGGTCACGTAAGATGGGCTACTCATGGTGTACCCAGCACTGTTAATGCTCATCCCCACTCTTCAGATAAAGTCTCTGTAGTGCATAATGGTATAATTGAAAATTCAACAATTTTAAAAAAACTTTTAATTAAAAAAGGATATGTTTTTAAATCTCAAACTGATACAGAAGTAATTGTTCATTTAATTACAGAATATTTAAAAAAAAATGATTTAAAAAATTCAATGATTAAAATGCTAAAGCGTGTTCACGGAAGTTTTGCTTTAGGAATAATCTTTCAAGATCAGCCCGATTTAATTGTTGGAGCAAGAAGAGGTTCTCCGCTTGCTGTTGGATATGGACCAAATGAAAATTACTTAGGTTCGGACTCATATGCCCTTAAATCAATGACTAATAAAGTTACTTATTTGGATGATAGTGAATTTTGTATTATAAAAAAAGATAACGTTGAATTTTTTGATGAGAAAGGAAATAAAGTAAATAAAAAAGTTTTAGAACTTTCAAAAAATGAAGAAGATTATGCAAAGGGTGATTATAAGTATTTTATGGCAAAAGAAATAGATGAGCAACCATCAACCATAAAAAATTGTGTTAACGAATATATAAATAAAATTAGCAATTCTATAAATATTTATAATTTTCCATGGAAGCATAAAGATATATCTTCAGTGCTATTGATAGGTTGTGGTACCGCTTACCATTCTTGTTTAATGGCTAAATATTGGTTTGAACAAATGACAAATTTAGATGTAAATGTAGATATTGCATCTGAGTTTAGATATAGAAAAAATAAGTTTAAAAAAGATTGTTTATATATATTTGTATCTCAATCAGGTGAAACAGCCGATACTTACGCAGCTTTAGATTTATGCAACAAAAATAACCTAAAAACCTGTTCTATAATAAATGTTGTTGAGAGCTCTATTGCAAGAGACTCACAGTTTGTTTTACCAATTCATTGTGGTCCCGAAATAGGTGTTGCTTCTACAAAAGCTTTTTTAGGTCAGATGCTAGTTCTTTATATTTTATGCTTAAAATTATCTTATGAAAGGAAAGAAATAGATAAAAAAACTTTTAGCTTTAAAGTTAAATCTTTATTGGAATTATCTAAAAATGTTAAAAAAACTCTTTTAACCGAGAATCAAATTCAAACAGTGTGTAAAAGTTTTGTTGATGCAAAAGGTTCTATGTTTTTGGGTAGGGGTTTTTCATATCCAATTGCCTTGGAAGGTGCTCTTAAATTGAAGGAGTTAGCTTATGTACATGCCGAAGGATATCCGGCTGGTGAAATGAAACATGGACCACTTGCTTTAATAGAAGATGGAATGCCTGTAGTTGTTTTAGCTCCTAGAGATGAGTACTTCAAAAAAACAATTTCAAATATGCAAGAAGTAATTGCAAGAGGAGCTAAAGTACTTTTAATTACAAATAAAAGTAAAGATGAAGTTCTTCATGAAAATATTTGGCAATCAATAAAAGTAGAAAATACAAATGACGATTTGATGCCTTTTTTAATAACTATTCCTCTGCAAAAACTTGCATATCATTCAGCATTAAATAAAGGTTATGATATAGATAAACCAAGAAATTTGGCAAAATCCGTCACTGTTGAATAATTAAAAAACTCTGTTAAAACAATTTCAAGTTGAATATGAAAAAATGGAAATTAAATAGTTGGAGAAATTATCCTGTAAAACACATCCCAACATATGAGGATGAAAAGGAATTGAGCTCTGTTTTAAACAAATTGAAATCATTTCCTCCTTTAGTTTTTGCAGGTGAAACAAGACACCTTAAACAACAATTAGCTGAAGTTGTTGATGGAAAAGCTTTTTTATTACAGGGCGGAGACTGCGCTGAAAGTTTTGCTGAATTCAATCCTGACAACATAAGAGATTATTTTAAAGCAATGCTGCAAATGTCATTAGTTTTAACTTATTCAGCGTCTTTGCCGGTTGTTAAATTGGGAAGGGTAGCAGGACAGTTTTCTAAACCACGAAGTGCTCCAACTGAGAAGCAAGGAGAGATCGAACTACCTAGTTATTTAGGAGATAATATTAATGGTATAGAATTTACTGAGAAAGCCAGAAAGCCTGATCCAAAAAGATTATTCAAAGCTTATTCTCAAGCTGCCTCAACATTAAATTTAATTAGAGCTTTTTGTCATGGTGGATTTGCAGATTTAAAAAAAGTTCATTTGTGGAATTTAGGATATATTAAAAATAGTCCTCAAGCTGCAAAATTTAAAGATCTTGAAGATAAGATAGCTGACGCATTGGCCTTTATGGAAGCTTGTGGGATAACTGCTGAATTTAATAGAAGATTAAAAACTGTAAACTTTTGGACTTCTCATGAAGCGTTACTTCTGCCATTTGAGGAGAGCATGACAAGAGTTGACTCAACAACTGGAGAATATCATGATACTTCAGCACATTTTGTTTGGATTGGAGACAGAACAAGACAGCTTACTGGAGGACATGTAGAATTTTGTAGAGGTATAGAAAATCCAATAGGTATTAAATGTGGCCCAACTTCTGATCCAGAAGAGATAGTAAAAATCTGTAGAGTGATAAATCCTGAAAATGAAAAAGGTAAGATTACTCTAATTTCTAGATTTGGACATGACAAAGTTGAGAAATTTTTACCCAAGTTAATTAGAAAAGTTAAAAAAGAGGGCGTTCATGTTGTATGGTCATGTGACCCAATGCATGGAAATACAATTAAATCGACAACAGGATTCAAGACCAGACCATTTAATAATGTTTTAAAAGAGGTAAAAAATGTATTTTCTGTACATCAGGCTGAAGGAACCTTTGCTGGAGGTCTTCATATTGAAATGACTGGTCAAAATGTGACAGAATGCACTGGTGGTGCGCAAAAAATATCAGATCAAGATCTGTCGAGCAGGTATCATACACATTGTGACCCTAGACTTAACTCTAATCAAGCTCTTGAGCTCGCTTTCTTGATATCTGACGAAATTAAAAAGAATACAATTTACAGCAGGACAAAAATACAAGCTGTATCTTAATAATAAATCATTATTATTAACCTTATGAATGCTAAAGAAAAAATAAATTATATTTCTAGTTGGATAGGAGACTATGTAAAAAATATGCCAGTTAGTGCAAAATCTTTAGTAATAGGAGTTTCTGGTGGAATTGACTCTTCAGTTTCTAGCACGTTAAGCGCAATGACAGGTTTAAGAACAATAGTTTTATGTATGCCAATAAAACAACATAAATCGCAACACGATTTAAGTATTAAACATAAAGATTGGTTAATAAAAAATTTTAATAATGTAGAGGGTCATATAATTGAATTAGATAAATTGTTTGAAATATTTGAAAACAATTTATCTAATTTTAAAAATGACCATGGCTTTGCAAATTCAAGGGCAAGACTTAGAATGACAACACTTTATCAAGTAGCAGCTGCAAATAATGGTATTGTTGTTGGAACTGGAAATAAAGTTGAAGATTTTGGAGTTGGTTTTTATACAAAATATGGAGATGGTGGGGTAGATATCTCACCAATTGCAGACTGTAACAAAACTGAAATTTGGGAAATTGGTAAAGAGTTAAATATTTCACAAGAAATAATAGATGCACCACCAACAGATGGATTGTGGGATGATGGAAGAACTGATGAGGGTCAACTAGGTATGAGTTATAAAGATATAGAATTGGCTATGAATGATCCAAAATCACCAAATAGAGAAAAATATGAAAAAATAAGGCTCTCAAATCTACATAAAATGGAGCCTATACCAATCTGTAAAATTCCTAGATAATCTAGGATTCACAAATCACCTAATTCAGTATATTCCTAGAAACAATGAGCAAAGATATATTTTTAACTAATTCTTTTGGAAATAAAAAAGAGAAATTTGTCCCAATAGACTCAAAAATGATTGGAATGTATGTGTGTGGTCCAACAGTTTATGATGACCCACATATTGGTAACGCTAGACCTTTGGTAGTTTTTGATATTTTATTTAAAATTCTTAAATCAAAATTTAATAATAGCGATGTTAATTATGTAAGAAATATTACAGACGTAGATGATAAAATAATTACTTCATCAAAAGAAAAAAAAATATCAATATCAGAACTAACAAATAAAATTACAAAAAATTTTCATGAAGATTGTAAATACTTATTTTGTGAAAAGCCTACTGATGAACCAAAAGCAACTGAAAATATCAATCTAATGATTGAAATGATTTCTGATTTAATTTCAAAAGGTTTTGCTTATGAAAAAAATAATCATGTATATTTTGAAGTAAAGAAGTTTAATGATTACGGAAAACTATCAAATAAAAATTTAGATGAATTAGTTGCTGGATCTAGAGTCGAATTTTCTAAAAATAAAAAAAACCAAGCAGATTTTGTTTTATGGAAACCTTCCAAAGATGGTGAGCCATCTTGGTTTTCCCCATGGGGGAAAGGTAGACCTGGTTGGCATTTAGAGTGCTCAGCAATGTCAAAAAAATATTTAAAAAATGAATTCGATATTCATGGAGGTGGCAGAGACTTAATTTTTCCTCACCATGAAAACGAAATTGCTCAGTCAAGATGCGCAAATGATACAAAATCTTTTGCAAAATATTGGATACACAATGGATTTATAACAATGTCTAATGAAAAAATGGCCAAATCCCAAGGAAATATTTTAAAAATTAAAGATTTTAAAAACATAATAAGTGGCCAGGTTTTAAGATTGGCTCTAATTAATACTCATTATAGACAACCTTTAGATTGGAATGATGAATTAATAAAAAATTGCCAAAATACTTTAGACAAATGGTATGCGGTCTATACAAAAACAGATAAGATGAAGTCAATTCCTGATGAAATTTTAGAACCATTATTTGATGATATAAATACACCGGGTTATATAACAAAATTACATGAACTTTATTCTCTTGCCGTTAAAGGAGACGATTCTGATAAAAAATTATTTAATCAAGCATGCAACTTTATTGGGTTATTGTTAGAAGATAAAGAAAAATGGAATTCTTATAAAAAAGCAAATATAAAAATTTCAGAAAAAGAAATTTTAAACAAAATTAACGATAGAAATAATGCTCGAAAAAATAAAGAATTTGAATTAGCTGACAAAATTAGAAATGAATTATCTGAAAACGGTATTTTAATTGAAGACAAAGATGATAAAACAATATGGAAATATAAATGAATAAAGAAAAAATATATATTTTTGATACTACACTAAGAGATGGAGCACAAACTCAAGGGGTAGATTTCTCAATTGACGATAAGCTTAAAATTGCTAATGCTTTAGACGCTTTAGGTGTAGATTACATTGAGGGTGGATGGCCTGGAGCTAATCCAACTGATACAGAATTTTTTCAAAAAATAAAAAAACTAAAAAATTCGACTTTAACAGCTTTTGGGATGACTAAAAAAACTGGCAGAAGTGCTGAAAATGATCCAGGTTTATCATCTTTACTTAATACAAATTCACCTGCAATTTGTTTAGTTGGAAAATCCTGGGATTTCCATGTTGATGTTGCGTTAGGTATTTCTAAAGATGAAAATTTAGAAAATATTTCTGAAAGCACCAAACACTTTGTTGACCAAAAAAAAGAGTTCATGTTTGACGCAGAACATTTTTTTGATGGTTATAAAAATAATAAAGATTATGCACTCTCTTGTATTAAGGCTGCTCATGAAAATGGAGCCTCATGGATTGTTCTTTGCGATACTAATGGGGGAACTTTGCCAAATGAAGTATTTGAAATTGTTTCAGAAGTAACAAAAGTTATTCCTGGAAAAAATCTTGGTATACATGCCCATAATGATACTGAAAATGCAGTGTCAAATTCGTTATCTGCAGTACTGGCTGGCGCAAGACAAATTCAAGGAACAATAAATGGACTAGGCGAAAGATGTGGTAATGCAAACTTAATGTCGATCATTCCAAGTCTACATTTAAAGAATATATTTAATGATAAATTTACAACAAATATTGAAGAGAAAAATATTAAATATTTAACACAATGTTCAAGATTATTAGATGAAATATTAAATAGAAAACCAAATCAGCATCTTCCGTATGTTGGAGCTTCAGCATTTTCTCATAAAGGTGGCTTGCATGTGTCAGCAGTTCAAAAAGATCCCAAAACTTATGAACATATAGATCCATCTCTAGTTGGTAATGCGCGAAATATTGTTGTTTCTGATCAATCAGGAAAATCAAACATAATTTCAAGATTAAATTCTATTGGTATAGATTTTCAAGAAAATGATCCAAAAATAAAAAAATTATTAGATGAAGTCAAAGATAGAGAATTTATTGGTTATAGTTACGATGGCGCAGATGCATCTTTTGAACTTTTAGCGAGAAGAATAATTGGAACTATACCAAGATATATTTCGATTAATGATTATGAGGTTACAGTAAAAAAGAAATCAAAAGATCAAATCATATCTTTTGCTAAAGCCACATTAGTTGTAGATAATAATTCTATTATATGCGAAGGCGAGGGTAATGGTCCTGTTCATGCATTGGATAATGCAATTAGAAATAATATTGATAAATTGGCAAAGTATTCTGAATTCTTAAAAGATTTAAAACTTGTTGATTATAAAGTTAGAATTTTAAATACTGGTACTGAAGCAACAACTAGAGTTTCAATTGAAAGTACAGACTCTAAAGGAAAAAATTGGTTTACAATTGGAGTGTCTCCAAACATAATCGATGCTTCATTTAAAGCTTTAGTTGATAGTTTGGATTATAAATTATTTAAAGATAATGCTCCAGCCAGCACTTAATGTCTTTTAAAAATATTTCATTTATTCTTCACAAACCTCAATTGTCAGAAAATATTGGTGCATGCGCCAGAGCTATAAAAAACTTTAATTTTAATAAGCTATTATTGATAAATCCTAAACCAATTTTTCCTAATGATAAAATTTTGGCAACATCAGTTGGGGCTAAAGATATCATAAAAAAAACTCAGGTATTCAGCAACATACAGGACTCAATAAAAAAAATTGATATCTTAATTGCAACATCCGCAAGATTTAGAAATAAAAATATAAATCATATTTCAATTTTAGATTTAAATAAGATAGATTTTTCAAAAAAAATTGGTTTTTTATTTGGGTCTGAGGCATCAGGTTTATCAAATAATGAAGTAAGTTATGCAGATTATACTTTAGAGATACCAAGCAATAAAAATTTTAGATCATTAAATTTATCACATAGTATGATTATTATTGCTCAAATTGTTAGTGGGCTCATTTCAACTAAAAAAAATAAATTTGTTAAGTCAAAAAAAATAAAAAATGCCTCTAAGAATGATATAAATAATATGCTGAATTTGTGTATAATGAATCTAGAAGATAGACATTTTTTTCATCCTCCAGAAAAAAAACCAATTATGTTAGAAAATTTAAGAAGTATATTTTATAAATTAAACCTTTCGGAAAAAGAAACTCGCATTTTATCAAGTGTATTTGCTGGTCTAACTAAAAAAAGGTTGATTGACAAAACTTAACTTCTGCTTATAAAGCCTTTATTCAATGACAAAAAGATTAAACTCTAAACATAAAGTAGATAGAAGATTAAAAGTAAACCTATGGGGAAGACCTAAAAGCCCATTTAATTCTAGAGCATACCCCCCAGGCCAACACGGCCAAACAAAATCTTCAAAACCTTCTGATTTTGGTGTTCAACTTCAAGCTAAACAAAAATTAAAATCTTATTATGGAAATATGAATGAAAGACAATTTAGAAATCTTTACAAAAAAGCCATTATGTCAAAAGGAAATACAGCTGAGAATCTTATCGGATTATTAGAAAGAAGACTAGATGCGGTTGTATACAGATCAAAATTTGCAAATACAATTTTTTCATCTAGACAATTAATTAATCATGGACACGTGAAAGTTAATGGAAAAAAAGTAAATATATCAAGCTACCAATTAAAAGAGGAAGATACTGTCGAGATTAGAGATAAATCCAAGCAACTTGCCATAATTGATGTTGCGATGGCAAATAAAGAAAGAGAAATTCCTGAGTATATTCAATCTGACGAAAAAAATAAAAAAATAAAATTTGTAAGAGTGCCTAAATTTGAGGAAGTGCCATATCCAGTTGTAATGGAACCAAGTTTAGTTGTGGAATATTATTCTAGGTAATTATTTTTTATACTCTACACCTTTTGAGTCTAAGAAATTTTTCAGTTCACCATTTTCAAACATTTCTTTGACTATATCACAGCCTCCAACAAATTCTTTTTTGATGTATAGTTGAGGTATTGTAGGCCAATCACTAAATACCTTTATTCCCTCTCTCAATTTTTGATCTTCTAAAACATTAACACCTTTGAATTTTACATCTAAAATTTTTAACATATTTGATACAGCCATTGAGAACCCACACTGTGGAGCTTCAGGGGTTCCTTTCATGAAAAGACATACTTCATTATTATCTATTTCATTTTTTATTAAATCATTTGTTTGCTGATCCATTTAATTCTCCTTTGTTTTAATTGCTAATGCATGTAGCTCATTACCCATTTTACCCTTCAATGAATTATAAACCATTTTGTGTTGCTCAATTTTGCTTTTACCAGAAAATTGTAAGGATGTTACTGTTGCTGAATAATGATTTCCATCACCTGCTAAATCCTGAATATCAATAGTAGCATCTGGCATTGCTTCTTTAATTAATTTTTCGATTTCTTTTAAATCCATTGCCATTAGTTATCCATATATCCCTTTAACCAATACTTATGCACATCTGATAATTCTTCAATAGGTAAATTTATATCACCATTAAAACTGACGTTTTTCTCCTGAATTATGCCTAAATCATCAAAATGTATTAAGTTTTTATTTAATATTTCATTTACTTTTTTTATATTTTCCTTTGGTATCTCAACTATATAGCGAGCCTGGTCCTCTCCAAAAAAGTATTCATATTTATTTGTTAACCCTTTAAGATCATGTATTTTTATACCTTTATTACCTTTGATACACATTTTTGAAACTGCAGTTAATATACCTCCAAGCGACACATCGTGACTGCTTACAACTAATTTATTTTCTATTAGTTTTAAAATTGTTTCACCAATATTTTTTTCATTAAATAAATTTACACTAGGAGGTGGTCCTTTTTTTTCATTAAGAATATCCTTTGCAAAAATACTTTGATCTAAATGACCTTCAGTTTTTCCTATTACATAAACAATATTTCCAATATTTTTAAATTCCATTGTTGTCATATTGATATAATTTTGTATTAGTCCAACTCCTCCAATAGTAGGTGTTGGTTTAATACCTTTATCCTTAGTTTCGTTATAAAAAGAAACATTTCCTGAAACGACTGGAAAATCTAAATACTTACTTGCTTCAGCTATACCCTCCACACATTCAACAAATTCTCCCATATTTTTTTCTTTTTCCGGATTTCCAAAATTTAAACAATTAGTTATAGCAATTGGTTTAGCACCAACTGAAATTAAATTTCTCCAACTTTCACAAACTATTTGCTTTCCACCTGTTAGCGGATGCGAAGAACAGTATGATGCTGATGAGTCTACTGATGCAGCAATTGCTTTTTTAGTGCCATGCACTCTAACAACTCCCGCGTCTCCACCAGGTTTTTGAATTGTATCACCCATTACAGTATGATCATATTGATCCCATATCCATTTTTTTTCAGATATATTAGGGTTACTTAAAATTTTCTTTAAACAATCTGATATATTTAAATATTTAAAATTGTCTTTATTAAATTTTAGCTTTTGTGGTAATTTTGTTTTTTTCCACTTTCTATCATAAACAGGTGCATTTTCTGCCAATAGGTTAATTGGAATTTCAGTAACTTTAGTATTATTAAAAATTAATTCTATTTTTTTTGAACTAGTAGTTTTTCCAATTACTGAAAAATCTAAATTCCATTTATCAAAAATCTTCTTTGCATGATCCTCTTTGCCATTTTCTAAAATGATTAGCATTCTTTCTTGGCTCTCTGAAAGCATAATTTCATAAGGAGACATTTTTTCTTCTCTACAAGGCACTTTGTTCAAATTTAGTTCAATTCCCAAGTTACCTTTTGATGCCATTTCAACACTAGAGGAAGTTAACCCAGCTGCTCCCATATCCTGAATAGCTATAATTGAATTGTCAGCCATTAATTCTAAACAGGCTTCTAATAAAAGTTTTTCTGTAAAAGGATCTCCAACTTGCACTGTTGGTTTTTTTTCTTCAATTTTATCATCAAACGTAGCTGAAGCCATACTAGCTCCATGTATTCCATCTCTACCAGTTTTTGATCCCACATAGATAACAGGTTTATTTAATCCTGTTGCTTTTGAATAAAATATTTTATTTTTATTTACAAGACCAAGTGTCATTGCGTTTACTAATATATTACCATTGTATGACTCATCAAAAGAAGTTTGTCCTGCAATGGTAGGAACTCCAATACAATTTCCATAACCTCCTATTCCTTTAACAACTCCTCTTAAGAGATTTTTGGTCTTTTTATTTTGCGGCGAACCAAAATGAATTGAATTTAAATTAGCAATAGGCCGAGCTCCCATTGTAAAAACATCTCTCATGATGCCACCAACTCCAGTAGCGGCACCTTGATAAGGTTCTATAAATGAAGGATGATTGTGACTTTCTATTTTAAAAACTATTGCATCATCATCTCCAATATCAACTATACCAGCATTTTCCCCTGGACCTTGGATTACCTGCTTTCCTTTAGTATGTAATTTTTTTAGATGTTTTCTTGAAGATTTATAAGAGCAATGTTCATTCCACATAGCTGAAAATATTGCAAGTTCTGTAATGTTTGGAATTCGTTTAAGTAATTCACAAATCTTTGAAAATTCATCTTTATTTAACCCATGTTCTATCGCTACTGTTTCTGTCACCTGTATAGTCATAAATTTCCTAAAAGATTTTCAAAGAATAATGAGCCGTCTTCTCCAGAAAGATATTTATCAATCATTCTCTCTGGATGAGGCATCATTCCCAAAATATTTTTATTTTTATTAAATATTCCTGCTATATTTTTTGTTGCACCATTGGGGTTGGATTTATCATCTTCCAATCCGTTTGAATTACAATAGGTTACAGCTATTTGATTATTATCTTCTAAATTTTTCAATTCTTTTTCTGTACAAAAAAAATTTCCTTCATTGTGGGCAATATGTAATTCTAAAATTTCTTTCTTAATATTTTTAAAGTATTTATTATTTTTATCTTTAACTTTAACAAAAACGTTTTTACAAATAAAATTAAGATATTTATTTTGTTGAAGAATCCCTGGAAGTAATCCAGTTTCAGTTAATATTTGAAATCCATTACAAATACCAAGAACTAATCCTCCAGAATTAGCAAAATCTATAACTGAATGAATTATTTTAGATTTTGATGCAATACTTCCACACCTTAAATAATCTCCATATGAAAAACCACCGGGTAATACAATTAAATCACTTTTCGGTATTGATTGATCATTATGCCAAACCATTGTGTTTTTAAAGCCAAACTTTTTAAGAGCTACATCCATATCTCTATCGCAATTTGAACCTGGAAAAATAATTACTGAGGATTTCATTAATGACTAGATAATTTTATAATCCTCAATAACGAGGTTAGCTAATAGTTTTTTGCACATTTCCTCAACCTGCAATTTAGCATTTTTCTCATCATTTTCATTTACACTTATTTCAAAAAATTTACCCTGTCTTACATCTTCAACATTTAAAAAATTCATGCCATTTAAAGTTTGTTGTATCGCTTTTCCTTGAGGATCTAAGACACCATTTTTTAGAGTGACTATTACTTTAATTTTCATTACTTTTTCTTAATTTTGACTGCAGTAGGTTTTGGAAATTTTATTGGCCTTACATTATTTGATTGTTCATGTAAAATTCCCAATCTTCTAGCAACTTCCTGGTAAGCTTCAACTAAATCTCCTAAATCTTTTCTAAATCTATCTTTATCTAATTTTTTATCTGTATCAGCATCCCACAATCTACAAGTATCAGGACTAATCTCGTCTGCTAGAATAATTTTACCATCAGTTTTTCTTTTTCCAAATTCTAATTTGAAATCAACAAGTTTAATATTAATACCTCGAAACATACCTTGTAAAAAATCATTAATGCGTAAGCACTGTTCAGTAATTAAATCTAGTTCAGACAATGAAGACCATCCAAATGCATCAATATGATCTTTAGAAACTAATGGATCACCAAGATCATCATTTTTGTAGAAAAATTCTATTAATGGTTTATTTAAAATAGTTCCATCTTCAATACCTAGTCTTTTTGTTAAAGAACCAGTAACAATGTTTCTTACAACGAATTCAATTGGAATAATATCGACGAAATCAATTAATTGTTCTCTCATGTTTAGACGTTTAACTAAATGATTTTCAATACCAACATCTTTTAAAGCTGCTAAAATATGTTCTGAAATTCTATTATTTAGAATTCCTTTTCCTTCAATATTTGCTTTTTTTTGATTATTGAATGCTGTTGCATCATCCTTAAAATGTTGAATAACATGATTTTTATCAGTAGAAGCAAATATAATTTTTGCTTTTCCCTCGTAAAGTTTTTTTCCTTTTTTCATTATTTAAAAACTCTTTTAAAAATATAATTTACATGTTTGAAGTGTTTAGAGTAATTAAAAATTGATCTTAATTTCTTTTCACTAACAATGCTCATAATTTTTTTATCATTATATATTAAATCAATAAAATTTTTATTTTCAGCGAAACATCTTTTTGCATAGGTTTGTACAATTTTGTATGATTTTTCTCTAGTTATCCCGGATTTTGTAAGCTCTAGCATGATTTCTTGAGAAAATATTAAACCTTTTGTTAAATTTATATTCTGGATCATTTTTTTTGGATAAATAATCATTTTATCCAAAACGTTTGCCAGTCTATCTAAAGCAAAATCTAATGTTATGTTTGCATCAGGTCCAATATTTCTTTCTACACTTGAATGAGATATATCTCTCTCATGCCATAATGCAATATTTTCTAGTGCTGGAATAGAGTAACTTCTTACAATTCTAGCAAGACCAGTTAAGTTTTCACTTAAAATTGGATTTTTTTTATGGGGCATCGCTGAAGAACCTTTTTGATCTTTTGAGAAAAATTCTTGTAATTCATAAACTTCTGATCTTTGCAAATGTCTTATTTCAGTAGCTACTCTTTCAACACTGCCAGCTATAATTCCTAAAACAGAAAAATAATGAGCATGTCTATCTCTTGGAATTATTTGTGTGGAAATAGGTTCAGGAAAAAGTTTGAGTTTTTTTGCAACATATACCTCAATTCTTGGATCAATATTTGCAAAAGTGCCTACTGCACCAGATATTGCGCATGTAGAAATGTCAAAAATTGCACTTGAAAGTCTTTTTTTATTTCTTTTAAATTCCTCATAAAAGGATGCTAATTTTAAACCAAATGTTATTGGTTCGGCGTGTATTCCATGACTTCTTCCAACACATGCTGTAAACTTATGTTTTTTAGCTTGTCTTTTCAAAACACTAAGAATTTTATCAATATCCTTCAATAAAATTTCACCAGATTGTTTTAATTGAATATTAAGCGCAGTATCCAAAACATCCGAGGATGTCATTCCCTGATGAAGATATCTTGCTTTAATACCAGATTGCTCAGTTATTGATGTTAAAAAAGCGATTACGTCATGTTTTACTTTAGACTCAATATCATTAATTCTTTTTATCTTTATTTTTGATTTTCTTTTAACTATTTTTGAAACACCCCTGGGTATTAATTTATATTTTTCCATTGCTTCAGCTGCAGCAATTTCAATATCTAACCAAATTTTATATTTGTTTTCCTCAGACCAAATATTTTTAAGTTCTTTTCTTGAATATCTATCAATCATTTTTAATATGGAGGTTTATAATATCCTTTAACAGATTCTGTGAAAATTTCATATCCATTTTCAGTAATTCCAACTGTATGTTCAAATTGTGCAGATAAAGACTTATCTTTAGTCACAGCTGTCCAGCCATCATTTAAAATTTTAACATCATATTTTCCAGCATTTATCATTGGCTCAATTGTGAAGGTCATACCTGGATAAATTTCTAGACCAGTATTTTTTTTTCCATAGTGTAAGATATTTGGAGACTCATGAAAAGTATTGCTAATACCATGACCACAGAAATCTCTAACCACTGAATATCCTTTTTCCTCTACATATGTTTGGATTTCATTCCCTATGTCTCCTAATTTAATTCCTGGTTTCAAAATCTTTATTGCTCTAATCATTGATTGATAAGTGGCATCAATCAAATTGTTTGCTTTTATGGATGAGTTTCCTATCGTAAACATTCTGCTTGTATCACCATAATACTCATTAACAACAGCAGTAACATCTATATTTACTATATCACCATCATCTAAAATTCGATCAGACGGAATTCCATGGCAAACTACATGGTTTAAAGAAGTACAAAGTGATTTTTTAAAACCCCTATAAAATTGTGGCGCTGAGTAACCACCATTATCTTTAATAAAATCGTAAGCTAAATCATCAATTTTATTTGTAGAAATTCCAGGTTTTATAAAATCAGTTAACATATCCAATGTTCTTGATGCAAGATTTCCTGCAACTCGCATTTTCTCAAATTTTTCCTTATATTTACTCATGCATAATTTGTATTTTTTTTTCTATAACAATTTCTTTTGAATTTAATTTGCATCTATATGCAATAAATTTTAAACCATTTTTATGGGCCTCAATAAAATTATTATAATAATCTGAATCTATATCTTTTGCTATTCTAAATTTAGAAATATTTTGAATTTGTACTAAAAATAAAACATATGGTTTATAACCTTTCTTTATTGATTCTGTTAATTTTTTTAAGTGTTTTGTACCTCTAGATGTTACAGCATCAGGAAATTCTGCAATATCATTATTTCTATTAAGAGTTACATTTTTTACTTCTATTAATTTGTTGTCACACAAAAAATCAAACCTAGTATCATCTGAGTACTTAAATTCTGATTTTATATTTTTAATTGATGAAAATTCTTTTAATAATCTATTCTTTAAACCATGCTCTACAATACGATTTGCTCTATGGGTATTTACTCCAATAATTTTTTTCTTTGACTTGATCATTTCAAGTGTAAATTTTAACTTTCTTTTTGGATTATCTACCTTTGAAATCCAAACTTCATTACCTATATCTAACAAACCAAGCATAGATCCAGTATTGGGACAGTGGGCTGTGATCACTTTATTATTTACTTCAACATCAATAAAAAATCTTTTATATCTTTTAATTAATTTGCCTTTAATTAAACTGTTGGTAAATTTCATTTTAATTTATTTATATTAAGAAATGACAAATAGAAAAGAAATAACTGCTGGAATTATTATTATCGGGAATGAGGTTTTATCGGGCAGGACCAAAGATATAAATACAAGTACTTTGGCAAAGTGGTTAAATTCAATTGGAATTGAAGTTAAAGAGGTAAGAGTTATTCCTGATATAGAAGCTACAATTATTGAAAATGTTAATCATTTAAGAAAAAAATTTAATTATATTTTTACAACCGGAGGTATTGGTCCAACACATGATGATATAACAGCAGAGTCTATCGCGAAAGCTTTCAACGTAGAATATGGTTTTCATAAAGAAGCATATTCTATTTTAGAAAATTATTATAAACCTGGTGAATTTAATGATGGGAGACAAAAAATGGCAAAAATGCCAACTTCAGCAAATTTAATTTTAAATCCAACAAGTGGTGCACCCGGTTTTAATATTGGAAATGTTTTTTGTTTACCTGGAGTTCCATCTATACTTCAATCTATGATTGGTGGATTAAATAATGTATTGATAGGTGGCGATCCTATTTTAAGTATAACAATTAGTTTAAGAACTGTTGAAAGTGAGATAGCTAAATCTATTACAGAAATTCAAAATAAAAATAATGATGTTGAGATTGGAAGCTATCCTTTTTTTAGAGCTGGGAAGTTAGGTGTATCTATAGTTATTAGATCATCTAATAAAAAAAAATTAGATGGATGTTATCAGCAAATATATAAATTTGTTGAAAAAAAAGGTATTGAAATTGTAGAGGAAGTTTAATGCTTTATTTTGCCTATGGAAGTAATTTAAATCATTTTCAAATGAAAAGAAGATGTAAAGATTCAGTTTTTATAAAAAAATTTGAATTGAAAGGTTATAAACTTAATTTTAGAAGTAAATATAGAGCAGCAGACATAGAGAAAAAAAAAAATTCATTAGTTCCTGGTGGGTTATTTGAAATTTCTAAGAGTGATGAAAAAAAATTAGATTTATATGAAGATTTTCCAACTCTATATACAAAAATATATTTTTATTATTATAGCAAAAAAGTGATGACTTATATTATGAATAACAAATCAGAATTTAGATATCCAACTGAAAGATATCTAAATGTTATAAAACAAGGTTATAAAGACTGCGGTTTAGACAAATCTTATTTAATAAAAGCCTTAAATTCAATTAAGTAAATGTACTCAAAATCAAAAACTTTTTCAAAAGGTGCAATAGATGTTTTACCCTTAATGATACCGGTTGTTCCATTTGGTATAATATTTGGTGCTATAGGCATTGAGTTAGGTTTTGGTCCGTATTTAACCTATGCAACATCTATTATAATATTTAGTGGCGCTAGCCAAATAGTAATGTTGCAATTACTTTCAGCTGGGGCCTCTTCTCTTGTTGCAATTACATCTTCATCCGTTATTAGCACACGACATCTTTTATACGGAGCTGTTGTAAGCCAACATTTAAATCAATTATCAATATATTGGAAAATAGTTTTATCTTATTTATTAACCGATCAAGCTTTTGCAGTTTCAAACGAATATTTTAAAAAAAATGCCAATAATATATTTAAACATTATCATCTTGTTGGATCTGGTTTTACATTGTGGTTTATTTGGCAATTAACTACAGTTATAGGAATAGTTCTAGGATCAATTGTACCGGATGAACTTGGTTTGACATTCACAATTCCATTAACTTTTCTAGCTTTATTAGTAAATTTTTTAAGAAATATAAACCACTTGGTTGTTATTACTTTATCTGGAATTTCATCATTAATATTCTTTGATGCGCCTTTCAAGTCTTATATAATTATATCAAGCATCATTGCATTAGTTGGTGCAGCAATTCTAATAAAATTAAAAAAATGAGTATTTGGTTTTCAATAATATTTGCTGGATTAATTAATTATTTAACGCGGCTTGGTTCAATTTTAATTATTAAACCAAAGAAAATGAACCATATGACTAAACAAGTTTTAAATTATGTTCCATCAGCAGTATTTCCAGCAATTATATTTCCAGCAGTTTTTTTAAATCAAGAGGGAAGCCTCGTCGAAATAAATGATCCAAAAGTAATTGCAATATTTATAGCTTTTTCGATTGGTATTTTGTCTAAAAATTTAATTATAACTATTTTGTCTGGATTAATTTCATTCTGGATAATAATTTTTTTGTTGTAATATGAAGAATATTTCTTGTTATAAATAAAATGATAGAATAAATACTCATGAAAATAACTCATGCCCTCGTGGTGAAATTGGTAGACACAAAGGACTTAAAATCCTTGCCCTTTTGGGAGTGCCAGTTCGAGTCTGGCCGAGGGCACCACTAAAATGAAAAATTTAATTATAGTTTCGGATAAAAACAAAAAATCTGAAACTATAAAAATAAAAGTTCTAAAAAAAATTCAAAATTCACAATTTAAAAATAGAAAAATGATAATAGTTATTGGTGGAGATGGCTTTATGCTGCAAACATTAAAAAAGTATTATAAATACAAAAAACCATTTTATGGAATTAACTCTGGAGATTATGGTTTTTTAATGAATAAGTTTAATGAAAAAAAAATATTAAAAAATCTATCCAAAACAGACTCAATTAAAATCTCTCCACTTCAAATGGTTGTTAAAAATAAATTTAATAAGGTAAAAAAATCTATAGCTATAAATGAAATATCAATTTTACGACAAAGCAGACAGGCGGCATCAATTTCAATTAGAAGCGGTTCTAAACATATAATAAAAAAACTTAGAGGAGATGGATTGCTTGTTTGTACGCCTGCTGGAAGTACCGCATATAATTTATCAGTTCATGGACCAATTCTTAATTTAAATTCTAATAAGCTTGCAATATCTCCTGTTAGTCCTTTCAGACCAAGAAGATGGAAAGGTAAAATTGTAAGCAATAAATCAAAAATATTAATTAAAAATTTAAATCCAAAAAAAAGACCTATAAGTTCTGTAGCTGACAATGTTGAGGTTCGTAATGCAGTGGATATAAGAATTAGTGAAAACAAAAATATAACTTTTAACCTTCTATATAATAAAAATAAATCTATAGAAAAAAAAATAAAAATTGAACAATTAAGAAAAGAATTTGGTAAATCCTGAGTGGTGCCCCCACACGGACTCGAACCGCGGACCTACTGATTACAAATCAGTTGCTCTACCAGCTGAGCTATAGGGGCTTGAAGTGTTTTTTAATCTGAATTTAAATAAGATCAAGTTATTTTTTGTTAGAATTTATATGATGAAATACTATAGATGCGCTGTTTGACAGATTTAAGCTTTCTATTTTTTTATTAATGTTAATTTTAATGGTGAAGTCAAGATACTTTTCTGTATGTTTTTTCATTCCGTATCCCTCTGATCCAAATACTAATATATTTTTACCTTCCCATTTAATATCATTTAGAATTTTACTCCCCGACCCATCAAAACCATAAATCCAAAAATTCTTTTCTCTTAATGATTTTAATGTCGAATTTATATTTGAAACTATAAATATATTTAAGTGTTCCATCCCCCCGCTAGCGGCTTTATACATTAGTTTGCTTTTTTCAGGGAAGTCTCTTTCTCGAACAATTAGTCCATCAATGTCAAAAGCGCTAGCACTTCTTATAATCGAACCTATATTTCTAGGATCAGTTGCTCCCGCGAGACAAACAAAGTTTATTCTTTCTTTATTTTTAACGAACTCTTTTAAATCAACATTTTCAAGTTTTTCAATCTCAGCAACAAATCCTTGATGGAGAATATTCTCGTTTCTGCAATAATTATCTAGCTCTTTTTTTGTTTTGTAAAAAACTTTCAGATCCTTTAGCAGATTATTATTAGGACTTTCTCTATGAATTGTTTTTTTGCTTTCTTCTGTTAAAAAAATTTTTAAAACTTTTCTTTGTTTATTTTTAAGTGCCTCTATGACAGGATGTTTTCCAACAATAAAATATGATGATTTGTTCATTTTTACCTTATTTTACACGTTTTTTATAAGATTTTACCATAAATTCTAATATTGCAATTATAAGATAAAAATATATAAACCGCCTGTTGTTTAGGCTTTATTAAACATGGGGACACTCTTCCAGTAATATTTGGAGGGGTACCAAAGCGGTCAAATGGGGCGGGCTGTAAACCCGTTGACTTCGGTCTTCGAAGGTTCGAATCCTTCCCCCTCCACCATTTAATATAGTTTAAACAGGAGTGAGCACTTGGTTATGCGGGTGTAGTTCAGTGGTAGAACACTAGCCTTCCAAGCTGGTTGCGTGGGTTCGATTCCCATCACCCGCTCCAAATGTATAAATAAAAATTATAAGTGAGGTAAAAAATATAATGTCTAAAGAAAAGTTTAATAGATCGAAGCCACATTGCAATATTGGAACGATTGGACACGTCGATCACGGTAAAACAACTCTTACTGCTGCAATTACTAAAGTGTTGTCAGAAACTGGAGGAGCGCAGTTTACTGCATATGATCAAATTGATAAAGCGCCAGAGGAAAAAGAGAGAGGTATTACTATTTCCACAGCTCACGTTGAGTATGAGACTGAAAAAAGACATTATGCTCACGTAGACTGTCCTGGTCACGCTGACTATGTTAAAAACATGATTACTGGAGCAGCTCAAATGGATGGAGCAATATTGGTAGTTAATGCTGCTGATGGACCAATGCCACAAACTAAAGAACATATACTTTTAGCAAGACAAGTTGGTGTACCAGCAATTGTAGTTTTTTTAAATAAAGTAGATCAAGTTGATGATAAGGAAATGATAGATTTAGTTGAAGAGGAAATAAAAGAACTTCTTACATCATATAAATTTCCTGGAGATAAAACTCCAATAATTAAAGGTTCAGCTTTAGCAGCAGTCGAAGGTAAAGATGAAGCTATTGGTAAAAATGCAATTATGGAATTAATGAAAGCAGTCGACGATTTTATTCCGCAACCAGATAGACCAAAAGACAAACCATTTTTAATGCCAGTAGAAGATGTATTTTCTATTTCTGGAAGAGGTACAGTTGTTACTGGAAGAGTAGAACAAGGTGTTGTTAAAACTGGTGAAGAGATTGAAATAGTTGGTATTAGAGAAACCAAAAAATCTGTTTGCACAGGTGTTGAAATGTTTAGAAAAATTTTAGACACTGGTGAGGCAGGAGATAATATTGGTGCTTTATTAAGAGGTGTTGAGAGAACTGACGTTGAAAGAGGTCAAGTTCTTTGTAAACCAGGATCTGTAACCCCACATACTAAATTTGAAGCTCAAGCATATGTTCTAAAAAAAGAGGAAGGTGGAAGACATACTCCATTCTTTACTAAATACAGACCTCAATTTTATTTTAGAACTACAGATGTTACAGGTGAAGTAGAATTACCTGCGGGTACCGAGATGGTAATGCCAGGAGATGATGCCAAATTTACTGTAAAACTAATTACTCCGATTGCGATGAGTGAAAAATTAAATTTTGCTATCAGAGAAGGTGGAAGAACAGTAGGTGCTGGAGTAGTAACTAAGATTATAGAGTAAAACTCCATAGGAGTGTAGCTCAATTGGTAGAGCGCTGGTCTCCAAAACCAGAGGTTGGGGGTTCGATTCCCTCCGCTCCTGCCATTTAATTATAAGGAATATATGAAGAACCCATTAAAATTTTTTCAAGAGGTTAAGAATGAAGCATTCAAAGTTTCTTGGCCAACATCAAAAGAAACCATCCAAGGTTCCTTAATGGTGGCTGCAATGGCTATAATTGCATCAATTTTTTTTCTTCTTTTAGATCAAATTTTAAAATTTTTTTTGGAGATAATTCTTAAGGTAAGTTTTTAATGTCTAATTGGTTTATAGTTCAATCCCATTCAAGTTTTGAGAATAAAGTAGCTCAGCAAATTAAAGACGAGGCAGAAAAATCAAAAGTTTCGGATAAAATTGATGAAATAATTGTACCAACTCATGATGTTACAGAGGTTAGAAGAGGAAAAAGAGTACAAAGAAAGAAAAAATTTTTCCCAGGATATGTATTAATCAAGTGTGAAATGACTGAAGATATCTATCATATGATCAAAGGTTTAAAAAAAGTAAGTGGATTTTTAGGGTCAAAGGGTACACCGGTTCCAGTGTCAAACAAAGAAATTGAAAAGATTTTAGGTGAAATAAAAGATGGTGTAGTTCAACCAAAATCTGGTATAGATTACGCAATTGGTGAAAAAGTTCAGGTTATAGATGGGCCATTCGCATCATTCAGCGGTTTGGTTGAAGAAATAGATGAGGATAAATCTAAACTGAAAGTTTCTGTGTCAATCTTTGGAAGACCCACTCCAGTTGAACTAGAATTTAACCAAGTAGAAAAGGCAAGCTAATGGCAAAAAAAGAAATTACAGGTTTTGTAAAGTTACAAATTAAAGGTGGCCAAGCCAATCCTGCTCCACCAGTTGGTCCAGCTCTAGGTCAGAGAGGAATAAATATAATGGACTTCTGTAAAGCTTTTAATGAAAAAACAAAAGGTCTTATGGGTAAGCCAGTACCAGTTATAATTACGGTCTATAAGGATAAAAAGTTTGATTTTATTATAAAAACTCCCCCAGCAACCTTTTATATTAAAGAAAAGTTAAAACTTAAAAGTGGATCGTCAGAACCAGGAAGAAATATAGTAAAGTCTATTACTAAAAAACAATTAGAGGAAATAGCAAAAGAAAAAATGGCGGATTTAAATGCTCATGATGTCGAACAAGCTGCAAAAATTATAGCAGGATCAGCGAGATCAATGGGGATTGAGGTTAAAGAGTAATGAAATCAAAAAGATTTAAGAAATTAACTAAAATTGAAAAAGATATGGCTTCAAAATCTATTAATGACTTGTTGCCAGAAATCAAGAAAAATTGCACAACTAAATTTGATGAGTCTATTGATTTAAGTTTACAAATAAATAACAAGCAAAAAAAAGGTGAAGTAAATATTAGGACTGTAGTAAATATGCCATCTGGAACAGGAAAAAATATTAAAGTTGCGGTATTATGTGATGAATCTAAAAAAGAACAAGCAAAAAAAGCTGGCGCAGATTTAGTAGGTTCAGATGATTTAATAGAAAAAATTAAAGCAGGTGAACTTAATTTTGAAAAATTAATTTGTACACCAAAAATGATGATTGGTTTATCAAAACTTGGTAAAATTTTAGGTCCAAAAGGATTGATGCCAAATCCAAAATTAGGAACGGTAACAGACAACATTGAAGATGCTATTAAAAGTGCTAAGGCTGGTCAAGTTGAAATTAAAAATGACAAAGATGGAAATATAGGTCTGAGTCTAGGAAAAAAATCTTTCAACGATGATAAAATTCTTTCAAATTTTAAAGCTATAATCGAAACTCTTGAAAAAGAAAAAAGTAATAATTCATTTAAAGGAGAAATGATTAAAAGTATTTATATAACATCAACAATGGGTATATCTTATAAATTGAAACTTGATAAACATTTTTAATATGAATAAAGACCAAAAAAAAAATTATATTGAAAAAATGACAACTGATATTGAAAAATCTCAAGCAGTGATTGTTACCCATTATCAAGGTCTTAATATGCCTCAACTTGATTTCTTAAGAAAGCAAATGAGAGAACATGGTATTTTGTTTAAAATTACAAAAAACAGAATAACAAAAATCGCACTTGAAAAAACTAGAGCTAAAGAACTGAGTAAACTTTTTGCAGGGCCTACAGCTGTAGCTTTATCTGATGACGCAATAACATCAGCAAAAATTCTAACTAAATTTTCAAAAGAAAATTCTAATCTAAAAATTTTAGGTGGAATAATGGGTGATGAGATTCTTGATGTTGCTGCAGTACAAAATGTTGCAACCTTACCTACATTAGATGAAGCAAGGGCTAAAATTGTAGGTATTTTAAGGTCTCCAGCTCAAAAAATAGCTACGATTTTACTTGCGCCGGCGACAAAAATCGCTATTTTGGCCAGCGAAAAATCAAAAAAATAACCAGGGACACAAAAATTATGGCCGACTTAAACAAAATCATAGATGAATTATCGAGTTTAACAGTTGTAGAGGCTGCTGAACTTTCTAAACAATTAGAAGAGAAATGGGGAGTAACAGCTGCAGCTGCAGTTGCTGCACCAGCAGCAGCAGGTGGCGCTGCACCAGCCGAAGAAAAAGATGAATTTACTGTCGTCTTAGCTTCAGCAGGAGATAAAAAAATTAATGTAATTAAAGAAGTTAGAGCGGTTACATCTTTAGGTTTAAAAGAAGCTAAAGATTTAGTCGAAGGAGCACCTAAAGAAGTAAAAGCTGGTGTAAATAAAAAAGAAGCAGAAGAAATTAAGCAAAAATTAGAAGCTGCAGGCGCAAAAGTAGAACTCAAGTAATTAACTTAAATAATTTTATTAGGTTAATAACTCAAAAAATTAATGGATTTATCTTTTACAGGTAAAAAAAATATTAGAAAAAATTTTGGTAAGCTCAAAGAGAGCTTATCTATTCCTAATCTTATTGAAGTCCAAAAAAACTCTTATAAACAGTTAACTGAATTTAATTCTGAGATTGAATCACATTTAGTTAAAGGTTTTGATAGAGTATTTAAAGGTATTTTTCCAATTGAAGATATAAATGATAAAGCAACTTTGGAATATGTATCTTATAGATTTGATAGACCTAAATTTGATGTAGAGG
>CACJMW010000008.1 GCA_902594655.1 uncultured Pelagibacteraceae bacterium | reverse complement strand
TTAATGTCCCAACCTGATATAGGTCAATCTATATTAATTGTATTTACTTGGTTGACACTTATTTTTGTTTCAGGAATAAATTTAGTTATTTTTTTTGGATTATTTAGTATTTTTATATCAATACTGACCTATCTAATTTTCTTTATTGAAAGATTTAATTATATAAAAATAAGAATTGCTTCATTTTTCAATAGCACTCCTTCGGAGTATTCTCAGGCCGAGAAAGCATCTGAGGCAATAATTGATGGAGGATTTTTTGGAAAAGGCATTGGAGAAGGTACTTTAAATTCAAAAATTCCAGAGGCTCATACAGATTTTATTATCTCAGTAATTTCGGAAGAATTTGGAATAATAATAATACTTTTGATAATGCTAGCTTTTATATTTTTTGCATTTAACATTTTTAAAAAAATAAGGGATACAAACGATAATATATTTAAAATGATTCTTATAGGATTAATATCTTTATTATTAATGCAAGCTTTTATACATGTTGGCGTAAATTTAAGAGTTTTACCAACTACAGGCATGACGCTTCCATATTTAAGCTATGGAGGATCTTCAATTATAAGTATTTCAATTATTTCTGGAATAATTTTAAATCTAACTAAAAGAAGAGTCTACTAATTGAAAAAGATATTAATATCAACAGGTGGTTCAGGAGGTCATGTTGTTCCAGCATTAAGCTTATATGAACATTTGCAGGTAAATTTTGATGTTACATTATATACTGATAGCCGTGGGGCTAAATTTATTCCTAAAGAAATCAAAAAAACTGTATTTGAAGTAAAAAATATTCCTGAAAAAAAATATCTGTTACCAATAAAATTGATAGTTTTATTTTTTTCATTTCTCAAATCAATTATACATCTAGGAAGACATAAATATGATATCGTGATTAGTACTGGCGGTTATATGTCTTTACCCATAGTACTTGCTTCCAAGTTGTTTGATAAAAAAATATTTTTATTTGAACCAAATTCTATCATTGGAAGATCAAATAAATTTTTATTAAAATTTTCTACTAAAATTTTTTGTTATGATAAAAATATTAAAGGTTTAAATAAAAAGCATTTAGACAAACTAATTGAAATACCACCCATTTTAAATAAATGTTTTTATAGAAATAATAATTCAAGTGAAATTGGTGAAAAAACAATCAAAATATTGGTTATCGGTGGTAGTCAAGCGTCAATTTTTTTTAGCAAAAATTTAAAAAATGAAATTATTAAATTAGCTTCAAAATATACAATTAAGATTAATCAACAAATATCTAGAAGTTTAAATATTGATAATTATAAAAAAGATTATGAAAGACATAATATAGAAAATAACTTATTTTTCTTCGAAGAAAATATTTTATGCAAAAAAAACAATTTTGATATAGCGATTTCAAGAGCTGGCGCATCATCATTGGCTGAATTAGCGCATCTAAATATACCTTTTATTGCAGTCCCCTTTCCACATGCAACCGATAATCATCAACTAATTAATGCCAAAAGATATTCTGATTTAAATTCATGCTGGATATTGGAAGAAAAAAACTTTAATTCTGGCGATATATATAAAATAATTAATCAAATAATGGTTAATAGGGATGAATATTTTGAAAAGAAAAGTAATTTAAAGAAAATAAATAAAAACAAAAGCTGGGATGAGATAAACGAAAAAATAAAAGATATTTTAAATGACAATTAGCTTAGGAAAAAAAGAAATAATTCATTTTGTTGGAATAGGGGGCATAGGAATGAGTGGTCTTGCATTAATTATGAAAGACTTAGGTTTTAATGTAAAAGGCTCAGATCAACAAAGTGGAAAAAATATTGATAGATTAAGAAAAAATAAAATAAACATTCAAATTGGACATAAAAAAAAGAATTTATCAAGCGCAACGATGATTGTTATCTCATCTGCAATAAAAAAAAATAATCCAGAACTTCTTCAAGCAAAAAGCAAAAAAATTCCAATTTATAAAAGAGGAGAAATGCTAGCAAATATAGTATCACTCTATAAAAATGTTGTAGTTGCAGGTTCCCATGGGAAAACAACAACCACATCAATTGTTTCAACAATATTTTCAAAATCTAAACTAGAACCAACTACAATTAATGGTGGCATAATAAACTCAATAGGTAACTCTGCTAAACTTGGAAAAGGTGAATGGTGCGTGCTAGAGTCGGATGAGTCAGATGGAAGTTTTTTACAGCTTCCTTTCACATATTCAATCATCACAAACATAGATGATGAACATCTTGAGCACTACGGATCAATTGAAAATTTAAAAAAAAATTTTATAAAATTCGCTGAGAAAACTCCATCTTTTGGAAAAACTCTTCTTTGTTTAGATGATAAAAACAATCGATCAATTTTTAGTAAAATTAAAAATCAAAATATAATTACATATGGATTAAATAAAAAATCAAATTTTAGAATTAAAAATATTATACTTAAATCGAATATTTCAAAATTTGACTTAGAAGTTAAATTGCCTAATCAAAAAAAAAGATTATTAAAATCCTTCAAAATACCATTAATTGGAATACACAATATTAAAAATTGTTGTGCGTCGATTGCTGTAGCAATTTTGATGGGTATCTCAATTAATTTGATTAAAAAAGCAATCTCTGATTTTAAAGGAGTTCAAAGAAGATTCAATTTTATATTTGAACATCAAAAAAGTATCTATTTTGATGATTATGCACATCATCCTACGGAAATATTTGAGTTACTTAAATCGACCAGGGAAGTATATAAATCAAGACAAATAATATCTGTGTTTCAACCCCATAGAATTTCTAGATTAAATTCTTTAAAAACAAGATTTACAAAATGTTTTAAGTTCTCAGATAAAGTTATCTTATGTCCTGTATATAAAGCAGGAGAAAATCTTAAATTAAAATTAAATTATATTAAATTTGCAAAAGAAATAATTAAAAATTCTAAAGTTGATTTAATAATGATTAATAATGAAAAGGAACTCGCAAAATTTGCTAAACAAAACATTTATGGTAATAAAATTATTATTGGAATGGGTGCAGGAAGTATATCAAGTTGGATGAGAAACCTACCTTTATTGATTAAATGAAAATAATTGATTTAGAAAAAATTAAATTTTCAGATGACTCTCGGTTAAATTTTGATCATGATCTATCAAAGCTAAATTGGTTTAATATTGGAGGAAAAGCAAAAATTTTTTTACTTGCTAATTCTTTAAATGACTTATCTGTGTTTCTAAAAACGTATAACAATAGAGGAAAAGTTTTTATTTTAGGAGCTGGATCAAATATACTATTTGATGATCATACATATGAAGGAGTAATAATTAAACTTGGAAAGAATTTTAATAATATTTCAAAATTAAATGAAAATTTAATCATTTCTGGAAGTTCTTGTTTAGATAAGAAAGTTGCTGATTTTGCTATGGAAAATGAAATAGAGGGACTGGAGTTTCTTTCTTGTATACCCGGTTCGATCGGAGGAGGTATTAGAATGAATGCAGGATGTTATGGTAGAGAATTTAAAGACATACTTGTTTCAGTTCAAGCTTTAGATTTCAATGGAAAAGTTTTAACAATACCTTCTGATAAAATAAATTTTAAATATAGGTCAAGTAATTTATCAAAGGATTTAATTTTTTTAAGTGCAACTTTTAAAGGAAAGGTTTCTTTAAAAGAAAACATAAAAAAAAAAATAAACAGCTTAAAGAGTCAAAAAGATGCTTCTCAACCACTCAGGGTAAAAACTAGTGGTAGTACTTTTAAAAATCCAATAGATCAAACAAACAAAAAAGTTTGGGAACTTATAAAAGAATCAATCGATATTAATGAAGCAAACACAATGTTTGGTGATGCAGTCCTTT
Source organism: uncultured Pelagibacteraceae bacterium (assembly GCA_902594655.1). GTDB lineage: Bacteria > Pseudomonadota > Alphaproteobacteria > Pelagibacterales > Pelagibacteraceae > Pelagibacter. Next base: position 33,292 of record CACJMW010000008.1, on the reverse strand, counting down.
CGGAAAAACATTGTAATTTTCTTATTAATAAAGAAAAAGCATCTTTCAATGATATGAAAAATCTTATTAATTTTATAAAAGAAAATGTATATAAGAAAACAGGAGTTAACCTTGAGTTAGAAATAGTTATAACTTCTTAATAAATGAAGAAAAAAATATTAATCTTGGCGGGCGGCTATTCAAAAGAAAGAGAAATAAGTTTCAAAACTGCAAAATCTGTCTATAAACAAATTCGAAAAGATTATAATTGTATAATATTAGACCCAAAAAATGGATTTATAAAAAAAATAAGAAAATTTAAACCCTCAATAATTTTTAATGCTTTGCATGGCAGATATGGAGAGGACGGATATATTCAGTTAATACTAGAGAATGAAAAAATAAAATACACTCACTCAGGGGTTAAAGCGTCATCAATTTGTATAAATAAATTGATTTCAAAAGAAATATTTATAAAAAATAATATTCTTACCCCCAAATATTTAATAATTAAAGGAAATCTAGCCAATAATCCAAAAAAAGTTATGAGTTATGTAAATAAGAAATTGAAATTTCCTGTAGTTATTAAACCTGTAAATGAAGGATCAAGTGTTGGAGTCTACATTTGTAACAGAAAAAATTTTATTAATAATTTTATAAAATTAAGTTGTGAAAAAGAAATATTAATTGAAAATTATGTACCAGGCAGAGAAATACAAGTTGCAATTATGGGAAATAGAAAATTGGGAGCTATTGAACTTGAACCTCGTAGAAAATTTTATGATTATAAAGCCAAATATGACAAAAATGCAAAAACCAAACATTTATTACCAGTTGATTTGCCAGAGAAAAAATTAAAAGAAGTTGAAAATATTGCTCATAAAGCCCATAAAATTACCGGATGCAGAGGTGTAACTAGAAGTGATTTTAGATATAACAATGGTAAATTTTATCTCTTAGAGGTAAATACCCAGCCAGGCATGACAGAGCTTTCACTAGTACCCGAAATTGCAAAATACAAAGGTATTAGCTTTTATAATCTAATCAAATGGATACTTGATGACGCTTCAATCAATAGATAAAGGAAAAATATACTTATATTTTTTTTTACTTTTTTTTTTATTAAGTATTCACAATATCAATTCATTAAAATTTGTAAAAAATTTTTTTAAAATAAATAAAATTATTTTAGATAGTGAGCTTGATGAAAATTTAAATGAAAAAATATATAATTCTATGCATCAATTTTATAATTATAATATTTTCTCAATTAATGCAGATGAAATTAGAGAAAAATTAAATGAGTTTAATTCTATAAGCGAATATAGAGTAAAAAAAGAATTTCCTTCTGTAATAAAAATAGAATTAAAACCCACTGAGATTTTAGCTTATTATTTTGAAAATAATCAAAAAATTTATTTGGGTGAGAATGGAAAAAAGATTAATGGGAATGAATTATTTAAAGACAATTTGCCGTTAATTGTAGGTCAATTTGATACTCAAAATTTTTTTACATTAAAAGAAAAACTGATGATTCATGGATTTATTATTGAAGATTTCAAAAAATTTTATTCATATAAATCTAAAAGATGGGATCTTTTATATAACTCGATAATTATTAAATTACCTATCGATGATTTAGACAATTCGTTAATTAAACTAAAAGAAATAATTAATAATTTAGATATAAATAATTTAAAGGTCATAGATTTAAGAAACAAAAATAATATTATTTTGTCATGAGCAAAATTAACTCACCAATTTCAATTTTAGAATTTGGATCTACCCATGTTAGTTTAGGAATTTTTGATAAGTTTGTATTAAATCAAAAATTATTTTATGAGGAAAAAATTCAATTCACTAGGGATAATAAATTTACAGAAAATCATCCAGCATTTAATTTGATTATTAAAGCAGAAAAAGATCTAGGACATCATTTAAACGAAATTGATTTAGTATTAGATTCACCATCTATTCACTCTCTAGATTTTTCGATTAAAAAATATTATGAAAATAAAAAATTAAATGAAGACGATATCAATTATTTAATTAACGAATTGGAACAAATTGTAAAGAAGCATAACAAAGATAAAGATATATTACATACAATTAAATCAAATATTATTTTTGACAACGAATTTTTTGAAGAAACAGAATTTATTTCTAAAGAAGTAAATCAAGCAGTTGTTGAAATAAAATTTATTTTAATAAATAAATCAGATTTAGATTCTATAAAAAATTTATTATTAAAAAAACACATTTCTATAAAAAATATTTATTGTACGAGTTATATTAAATCCTTGAGTCTGATAAATAAACTAGGAATCTCAGATTATAGCTCGTTTATAGATATTGGACTTAAAAAAAGTAGTCTTTCAATTTTTAAAGATAAAAAATTATTATTTCTTAGCAGCACCCACATTGGGGGGCACCATATAACAAATGATATTTCTAAAGTATTAAATTTAGAATACAGAAATGCTGAGGCTGAAAAAATAAAATTTTCAAAAAAAAATAAAATTTATAACAAAGAAAAAGATAAAGAATTGTTAACAAATATTATAAACTCAAGATTAGAGGAAATTATTGAATTACTTTTCTTTAATTGTCCCTTAATTAAGCAAAGTATATTTAAATCAGATTTAAAACTTTATTTTATAGGTAACGGCTCTAAAGTTTTAAATAAAAATCTTTTATCATTTGGAACTGAGCTGAACTTTATAAATGAAATGTCTATAATTGATGAGGAAAAACAAGATTGCTGCGATGGAGCGGCAAGATTAAATATTAATGTTGGAAAATTACAACCTAAGAAAAGAACTATTGGTATAGAAAATAAAGGATTTTTTGAGAAATTATTTGATATTTTTTCGAATAAATAGCAATTTTTTGTAATATTAGTTGTTTTTTAATTAGTTAGAATTTTTATATAAATTCTGGATGTCTATTTTAAATCAAAAAACAATTAATAAAAAAATATCATTTAATGGAGTCGGGCTACATACTGGAAATAAAGTACAACTAAACCTACTACCCTCAGAACCAAACACTGGAATTACTTTTAAAAGAGTTGATATTAAAGAAAATAATATAGTTATTCCTCGATTTAACAATGTGACGGATACAACTTTATGCACTACTTTATCTAATGAACATGGAGTAAGTGTTTCAACGATTGAGCACTTAATGGGGGCTCTATATGGCATAGGAATAGATAACTTACTCGTTGAAGTTAACTCTCAAGAATTGCCAATTCTTGATGGTTCAGCAAAAAAATTTGTGGAAAAAATTTTATCTGTAGGAATTAAATCTTCTAGTGCACCAATTAAACTAATTAAAATTAATAAAAAAATTGATTACGTGGAAGGAACAAAATATGTGTCTTTAGATACCTCAAAAGTTGCTTCAGAAATAGATTTCGAAATAAATTATAAAAATAAAATTATTGGGACACAAAGAAATAAAATAAATGTCTTTAATGACGATTTAAAAGAGATATTTGAATCAAGAACATTTTGTTTGTATGAGGATGTTGAAAAACTTAAGAAAGCAGGCTTGGCGCAAGGTGGGAGCTTAGATAATGCAATAGTGGTTGGAGAAAATCAAATTGTTAATTCTGAGGCTTTGAGAAATAATAAAGAATTTGTTAATCACAAAATACTTGATTGCATGGGAGATCTATACTTGTCGGGATATAGAATCGTTGGATCGCTTAGAACCTCGGAGGGTGGTCATGCATTAACAAATAAAATACTAAGAAAACTTTTTTTAGATAAATCTAATTTTACTGTAATAGAAATTAAAGAAAAAACTTTACCTTACCAAATTTTAGACAGATCCTACCTAAAATCTATCGCATAAAAATAGAAATTTTTTTTATTTCTGCTAATAAACAGATATGCGAAAATTAACATTAATTTTAACATTACTATCAATTGTTTTATTTTCTTGTGCTAAAGAAAAAGAGGTAATTGAAGTAATTGAAGAAAAAGAAATAGAGTTACAAATGATAGACGCTTACAATGAGGCTAAAAATTATTTAGACAATGAGGATTTTTTAAATGCTGCTAAAAAATTTAGTGAAGCTGAACTATTATTTCCTCAATCGCAATGGGCAGCTAAAGCAGCTCTTATGGCAGCATATTCATATTATTCAGATCAATTTTTTACTGATGCAATTTTTGAAATTGAAAGATTTTTAAAAACATACCCAAAACATAATGAAACAGATTATGCATATTATCTCTTAGCAATTACTTATTATGATCAGATAGTAGATGAAGCAAGAGATTTGGACTCAATTCTAAAGTCTAAAAAATTTTTTGAAATAGTTATCAAAAATTATCCTAAGACAGATTATGCACTTGACTCAAAATTTAAACTTGAATTAATTAACGAATTTTTAGCATCTAAAGAGATGTATCTTGCTAGATATTATTTTGAAAAACAAAAATGGATTCCAGCGATAAATAGATTTAAGTCAGTTGTTAAAGACTACAATGAAACAATTTTTATAGAAGAGGCCCTACATAGATTGGTTGAAATTCATTATAAAATAGGATTAGAAGATGAAGCAAAAAAATACGCTTATTTGTTAGGATATAATTATCAATCTAGTGAATGGTATGAAAATACATATAAAGTTTTTAATAAAAAATATATCTCTAGGGATAAAAGGTTGAAATTAAAAAATAACAAAAAAAGTTTAGTAGAAAAAATTAAATCAAAAATATTTTAATGTCAGGAAATAAATCGATAAACAAACTATATATCGATAAAATAAAAAAACTTAAAAAGCATAACGAATTATATTATTCAAAAGATAAACCACAATTAACAGATAAAGAATATGATGAATTAAAACTTAGTATTTTAGAGTTAGAAAAAAAATATGATTATTTGACAGACCCAAACTCGCCGTCAAAAAGTGTTGGATTTAAACCTTCAAAAATATTTAAAAAGCAAAAACATAAAGTTCCAATGTTATCATTGTCAAATATTTTTGATAAAGAAGATTTAATTAACTTTGAAAAAAAAATTAAAAATTATTTAAACTTAAAATCAAACGAAAAATTTGAATATAGTGTAGAACCAAAAATAGATGGAATTTCTGCCTCTTTAACTTACAAAAATGGAAATTTGGAATCCGGTGTTTCAAGGGGCGATGGATATGAGGGGGAATTGATAACTGAAAATTTAAAAACAATTAATGATATTCCAAAAAAAGTTCATTTTAAGAATTTCCCAAAAAATATTGAAATAAGAGGAGAGGTATATATAAAAAAAGGTGACTTTGAAAATTTGAAACATAAATTTGCAAATCCAAGAAATGCAGCCTCTGGTTCCTTGAGACAGAAAGATTCTTCAGAAACAAAAAAAATTCCTCTTAAATTTATTGCGTATACTTTTGGTTTATTTGAAAATAATAATTTTATTAATCAATCTGAATTTTTAAAATCATTGAAAGAATGGGGCTTCAAAACAAGCAAACATAATAGTGTAATATCTAAAGTAGATGATCTAATTAAAAACCACGAAAGTTTTGAAAAGAAAAGGTATGAATTAGAATATGACGTTGATGGTTTAGTATATAAAATTAATGATCTTAAACTTCAAACTAGATTGGGTTTTATCGGGAACGCCCCTAGATGGGCTGCGGCGCATAAATTTTCAGCGGCCTCTTCATTCTCAAAAATTTTAAATATCGAAATTCAAATCGGAAGAACAGGAGCACTAACTCCTGTTGCAAAAGTAGAGCCTGTAAATATAGGTGGGGTAGTTGTTTCTAACGCAACTTTGCATAATGAGGATGAAATTAATAAAAAAGATATAAGAATTGGAGATATAGTAAAGATCGAAAGAGCTGGAGATGTTATTCCACACGTTGTTTCAGTTGATTTATCAAAAAGAACTAACAATACACTTAAGTATAAATTTCCTAACAAATGTCCTTCTTGTGGGTCAAAAGTTGAAAAAGAGTATAATAAATTAACGAAGAAATATGACGCTGTAAAAAGATGTTCCTCTGAAGGCTTTTCATGTGAAAAAATTGCTATTGAAAAAATTAAACATTTTGTATCAAAGGATGCACTCAATATTGATGGACTTGGCAAAAGGGTTGTTGAAAAATTTTGGGAAAAAAATTTTATTAGATATCCTCAAGATATATTTAATTTAGACTTTAAAAAAATTGAAAATCTAGAGGGATGGGGGGCTCAATCAGTTTTAAATTTAAAATATTCAATTGATAAATGTAAAAATATAACTCTACAAAAATTTATATTTTCTCTGGGCATAAGACATATTGGTCAAGAAAATGCAAAGTTAATTGCCAGACATTTAAATAAAATAGAGAATTTTATTAAAATTGATAAAAATTATGATTTCAGCTCTTTTGAAAACATAGATGGAATTGGAGAAATTCAAATTTCATCAATAAAAAAATTTTTTTTAATAAAAGAAAATTTAAAAGTAGTTAAAGACCTATCAAAATTTCTAAATATAAAAACTGAAGTTACAAATGAAAATGGTAAATTTAAGAATCTAAATTTTATGATTACAGGTAAATTAGAAAATATGAGCAGAGCGGAAGCTAAGTCAATTATAGAAAAAAATTCAGGAAGAATAGTTAGTTCTGTAAATAAAAAACTAAATTTTTTACTAGTAGGCGACAAGCCAACTACAAAAAAAGTAAATCAAGCAACAGAAATAGGAATAAAGATTATTACTAAGAATGACTTAATCAAATTATTAAATTGATTTAAGTAACCAATTTTTTTCATTTTTATTTAAATATTTAGAAATATTGCCATAAACTTCTAAATTATATTTTAATAAATAATCTTTTTCATTAAATGTTAATAATTTTTCATTAATTAAATCCTTGTCAATAGGTGCCATTGTAAGGTTTTTGAATTTTAATTTATTATTAACTTTATCAACATAAATTAAGTTCTCGATTCTAATACCAAACTTGCCTTCTTCATAATAACCTGGCTCATTACTTACAATCATTCCTTTTTTGAGCTCTACAGAATTAAATTTTGATATTGATTGAGGACCTTCGTGAACATTTGAAAAAAAACCAACACCGTGGCCTGTACCATGGCCATAATCTAAATTCACTTTGTTTAATGGTGCTCTAGCTTTTTTATCAATTAAATAACCTTTTTTAATAATACTTAAATTATTAGTTGCAACAGCTATGTGACCTTTGAGAACTCTTGTAAAAATATTTTTTATTCTATCTGAAGTTTTTGTAAAGCAAACAGTTCTTGTGACATCAGTTGTTCCATATTTATATTGACCACCAGAATCACATAAAAAAATATCATTTTTTTTTATTTTTCTATTTGTTTTTTTTGAGGATCTATAATGTATTATTGCACTGTTGGGTCCTGAACCTGCGATAGTATTAAAACTTGGATAAATATAATCTTTGTTTCTTTTTCTAAATTTTTCCAATTTTTTTTCTAAAGTCAGCTCATCAAAACCAAAATTTTTATCCTGTTTAATCCAATATAAAAATTTAGTCAGAGCAGCTCCATCTTGAATATGTGCTTTTTTCATATTTTCTATTTCAATTTTATTTTTAATAGATTTCAAATAATAAATTGGATCTTCAAAATTATTAATTTTAAATTTTGACTCAATTAAGCTTTGATAAAAAATAGAACAACTTAACTTATCAATTGTAAATAATGTTGATTTTAATTTAGATAAAATATCATAAATTTCTTCAAATTCATAAAATTTTAATTTTTTATAATTTATATTCTTTTTTATATTTTTTATTTTTTGTAAATTGCTAAAAAAATATATATTTTTATATCTATCAATTATCAATCTAGAATTCGGAATTGGGCTATTAGGGTTATCCTTGCCTCTAATATTTAATAGCCAAGCAACATTTTCTGGAGAAGATACAAAAATACTGTCTGATCTATTTTTTTTTAAGATATGATCTAGTCTATTAATTTTTGATTTAACATTTTCACCAGCTATTTTATCGTCTAACTTAAAAAAACAATTTATTTTTTTTTCTTTTTCCATGCAAACAATATCAACTAAATTTTGTTTGATTGGAATTAATTGGTATTTATAACCAAAATAATTTTCTAGGGTATTGTATGTGAATAATTTTGGATCGTATCCAATTCGTCTTAATTTTTTATTATCCAAAATTTTTTTTGGTAGAGTGTAAGGAATTTCAATAATTTTAAAATTTTTTCCGCATTCCATTTTACTTTGAATTAAATATCTTCCATCTATGAATAGATAATTTGTAGATTTTGTGATTATAGAAAAACCTGCAGATCCTGAAAAATTGGAAACAGTTTTGAGTCTATTTGGAAAAGCATATTCGTTGAAAAATTCATCATTTTTAGGCACTATATAAGCATCTATATTGTATGTTTTTAAAAGTTTTTTTATTTTAGCTAGTGTTTTCATGACTTAATCCTTTTTTGATATCTTAGCCAACCAGGACTTTTTATTTCATTTTCATAATCTATATCTTGATTAAATTCAAAATCATTATTTTCATCTTGTAAAAACTGATTATTTTTTTCAATATTCTTTTCAGGCAATTCATCTATGAATCTAGATGAAATACTGTCAATCCAATCTCCTTGATAAAATCTATTCATTGAAAAAGAAATATGTGCAATTTTTTTTGCCCTAGTTATTCCAACATAAGCAAGTCTTCTTTCCTCTTCTAATCCACTTTGACCTTTTTCTTCCATTGATTTTTGATGAGGAAATAAACCTTCTTCCCAACCAGGTAAAAAAACCACATCAAATTCTAAGCCCTTAGAAGAATGCATAGTCATAAGGTTCACTTTTTGACCTTCCCAATCTTGATCTATTGAGGTTGCTAATGCAACATGTTCTAAAAAACTTTCAAGATTATCAAATTCTTTCATAGCATTTAGAAGTTCTTTAATATTTTCAAGTCTATTTTCATTTTCTAAATCTTTTTTATCTTTTAGCATTTGACTATAACCAGACTCATCCAAGATTAATTGTAGTAATTTTACATGATTTATTTTTTTCCTAAGATCAAATCTCCACTTATCTAATAAGTTCAATATTGAATTTAAACCTATTTTAGGTTTTGGTTTTATCATATTTAACTCAATCATTTTTTTTGCACCCTCTTCTAAAGAAAGTTTATTTTTTTTAGAATAATCATATATTGTTTTAATTGTTGTTTCGCCTATAGATCTTTTGGGGACATTAATAATCCTTTCAAAGGATAAGTCATCTCTGGATTGATTTATAATTTTCAAATAGGCAATACAATCTTTTATTTCTGCCCTTTCATAGAATTTTATACCTCCAATTATTCTATAAGGAATTCCAATTTTTAAAAAACGTTCCTCAAATTCTCTTGTTTGAAAAATTGCTCTAACTAATATAGTAATATTATTTAATTTAAATTTTGATTTAAGATTTTCTATTTTTTCACCAATACCTATTGCCTCATCTTTTCCACTTCTATAACTGTCCAGGTATACATTTTCTCCCTCTTCACCATCTGAAAAAAGTGTTTTCCCAACTCTTTTTTCGTTATTAGAAATAAGACCAGATGCTACTGATAAAATATTTTGTGTTGATCTATAATTTTTTTCCAATCTAATAATTTTTGTATTTTTATATATTTTATCGAATTCTAAAAAATTTTTTATTTCTGCACCTCTCCAACTGTAAATCGATTGGTCATCGTCACCTACACAACAAATATTTTTATTTTCTTCTGAAAGAAGATTTAGCCATTTACTTTGTATATAATTTGTATCTTGATACTCATCTACCAATATATATTTAAAATTTTTTGAATACATTTTTGTTATATCGGGATTATTTTCAAATATTTTTATACAATGCAAAATCAAGTCATTAAAATCACAAGCATTTAAATCGAGAAGTTTACTTTGATAAATTGTATATATTTTAAGAAAAGATAATTCTAATTTTTCACTCTTTTTTAGAGTAACATCTTTTGGGTACCAGCCTTTATTTTTCCATTTTTCTATAACGTTAAGAATAAAATTTGGTGAAATTTTTTTTGTATCAATGTTTTCTGATTTACAAATATTTTTTATTAATTTTTTTTGATCATCTTGATCTACAATTGTAAAGTTATAATTTAAGTTAGCTGCTCTTGCGTGTTTTCTTAAAATTTTCACACATATAGAATGAAATGTTCCAACCCAAGGCATACCAAATTTTTCTTTTTTTAAATTAAAGAGAATTCGACTAAGCATTTCGTTCGCTGCCTTATTTGTGAAAGTCACAGCTAAAATTTCATTAGGGGAAGCTTTTCCAGATAAAATTATATGACAAATTCTAGAAGTTAGTACTTTAGTTTTTCCAGAACCTGCGCCAGCAACGATTAATAAGGGTCCATTTAAAGAAGTAACAGCTTCTTTTTGCTTATCGTTTAAATTATTTAAGTAATCAAAATTTAACATTTCAAATTTAAGTTGTATAACTACTTTTTATAAAAATGAAAAAAAAATTATTCACACTTCCTTTTAAAAGTAATTTTTTTAAAGAACAAGATCCTTTTCACCTTGTTATTGTATTTTTTATTATTTTTTTTGGTACAGCTATTTTTTTTTCAATACCTACATTTTATGACTACGAAAAATACAAACAAAAAATTGAAAAAACAATAAATAAAGAATTTAAAATTAATATTAACAACTTTAAAGATATAAGTTTTAGATTCATACCTTCGCCACATTTGTTGATAAAGAAAGCGGATTTAAAAATTAAAGACAGTGAGAAAAGTGTAATTTCTGAATTAAAAAATGTAAAAATTTTTATTTCTTTAGTAGATTTTTATAATAATGATATATTTAAAATCAAAAGAATTGAAGTCAATAAAGCTAATTTATACTTAGACCAGATTTCATTAGTAAACTTTATAAATAATCTAAAAAAAAATATTGTTAATAATTTTATTATAAAAAAAAGTACTTTATTTTTTAGAGATAGAAGCGGTGAAATTATTTTAATTTCGACTATCAAAAACTTTGATTATAAAATTGATTTTTTAAATAACAAAAAAATTTTAAAGATCAAAGGTAATATTTTTGACTCAGATTATGAATTTAAATATATAATTGACTACAATTATCCAAATATCCAAAATACTACCCTAGAACTCAGAAATCCCAATATATATTTTGAAAATAATTTAGTATCAAAATTAAACTCTAATCAAAATTTTAAAAGAGGAAAATTAAATTCAAAATTTTTAAGCAAAACAAATGATTTGTCTTATGAAATAATTGATAATACTATAACTTTTCTAGACAAAGATATAAAAAACTCAAATTTTAGTCTTGATGGGTCAATAAATTTTAAACCTTTTCATTTTAATTTAACAATGGATCTAAATAAAATAAATTTGCATGAATTAGAAAATTTATTTTATTTTTTACATAAAAATGAAAATTTAAAGTATGAGAATTTATCTGGTGTACTAAATATAAATTTAAACGATATTGAAAATAAGTCATTTAAAAAAGGCTGGCTTAAATTAAAATTTGAAAATTCTGAATTAAGTTTAGATCATGCTAAGCTAGATATTAATGATTTTGCAGATTTGATAATTGCAGACTATATATATTTAGATGATATTGATCAAATCCTGCAAATAAAGATTAAGATGAATATTTATAATAAAGAAAAATTAAATAGATTTTTATTTAATTATAAAAAAAATAAGATTCTTTCAGACAATTTATATTTTACTTACCAGTACAATTCAAATACTGGTAATAGTTTTATATCTTCAGTAACAAATAAAGGATTTCATAAAAATGTTGAATTTTATAAATTTAATAACATTCAACAATTGAAAAATTTATTAAGAAATGAAAACCTACTTAATTTGGACTGACCATTTTTTTTGGGTCAACAATTTTCAAGTAATCTTTCTCACTTATTAATCCACTTTTTATAGCTTCATATTTTAAAGTTGTTTCATTTTTTAAGGCTCTTTTTGCAATTTTAGCTGCATTGTCATATCCAATTTTGGGAGCTAGAGCAGTAACGAGCATTAATGAGTTATCTAAATCTTCTCTAATTTTTTTCAAGTTAGCTTTTATTCCTTTTATACAAAATTTTGCAAAATTATTTGAACTATCTGATAATAAATCAATTGATTGCAAAATATTATGCGCAATTAACGGCTTAAAAACGTTTAATTCAAACTGGCCTTGTGAACCTGCAATAGTTATACCGCTATGATTTCCAATTACTTTAACACATACCATTGTAACAGCCTCAGATTGAGTTGGATTTATTTTTCCAGGCATAATTGAAGAACCGGGTTCATTTGCAGGTAAAATTAATTCTCCGTATCCTGCTCTTGGACCGGAACCGAGGTATCTAATATCGTTTGCAATTTTCATAAGGCAAACTGCAGCAGTATTCAATGTACCAGAAAAATTAACGATAGAATCATGCGCAGCTAAGGCTGCGAATTTGTTTTTTGCAGGTTTAAATTTAATTTTTGTAATTTTGCTTATCTCTCTACATATTTTCTTGTCAAAATTTTTTTTAGTATTAATTCCAGTTCCAACAGCAGTTCCTCCTTGAGCTAAAAAAAGAATTTCTTTTAGTGCACTTTTAATTCTTATTATTGTATCTTCCAGTTGAGATTGATAACCAGAAAACTCTTGCCCTAAAGTTAAAGGTGTAGCATCTTGTAGATGTGTTCTTCCAACTTTAATTATGTTTTTAAATTGGCTAGTTTTTTTCTTTAATTCTTTATTTAATAAATTTAAAGAAGGTATTAATTTATCACGAGTATCCAATGCTATTGCTATATGCATAGCACTTGGAAATACATCATTAGTTGATTGTGATTTATTAACATGATCATTTGGATGTACTGGCTTTTTTGATCCTAATTTTCCACCTAAAATTTGAATAGCTCTATTCGCGATTACCTCGTTAACATTCATATTAGTTTGAGTTCCAGAGCCGGTTTGCCAGACTTTCAATGGAAAATGTTCATCAAGTTTTCCATTAATTACATCATTGGAAGCACTTATGACTGCATTTGCAACCTTTGAGTCTATTTGCTTTTCTAACTTATGAACAATTGCAGCAGATTTTTTAATAATAGCGATTGATCTAATTAGTATTGGTCTAACTTTAAATTCACCAATATCAAAAAATTTTTTTGACCTTTGGGTCGATGCTCCCCAATACTTATCCACAGGCACATCAATACCACCAATGCTGTCGTATTCTTTTCTGGTTTTCATAATATAATTAAAGGTATTAAAATGTTATACATTAAAATATTTAAAAATCCTAGCAGTTGAAAAAATAAGGAGAAAAAATGACTAATTTTGAAAAAGTGGGTTTATTTATGAGTACCTTTGGACAGGAACTAAAAAAAAAATCTGAGCTTTCGAGTGAAAAAATCAACTCACTTAGATTAAGTTTAATTCAAGAGGAATTAGATGAGTTAAAAAAAGCAATTAATGAAAATGACATTTTAGAGGTTGCTGATGCACTTACAGATATATTGTATGTGACTTATGGAGCCGGTCATGCTTTTGGAATTAATTTAGACAAATGTTTTGATGAAGTTCAACAATCCAATATGAGTAAATTAGGAGATGATGGTAAACCAATTTATAATGAACATGGAAAAGTTATGAAAGGTCCAAACTATTTCAAGCCAAATTTATCAAAGTTTCTTGTAAACAGCTAAGACCAAAAAGGTTTTATAACTTTAATTTTTGCATTTTCTGTATTTAGAATTTTATCAAGTTTAAAATTTGGATCTTTAAATTTAAAAAGTCCAAATAAAAACTTAGAATTATTAATAATTTTGCCAATTTCAGAATTATTTACTTTGATTACTTCCTCACTATTAATATTACCCTCAATAATTTTGACGGGATAAATTCTTCTGCTAATTTTTTCTTTTAACTTCATTCTAGCAGTGTTTTCTTGTCCTACGTAGCAACCCTTATTAAAATCAATTGCATTTAGTTCTTCTGAGTTTGTTTCTAGACCAAAAATTTTATTCTGAAAATTTTCTGTATCTGAATTAGGGATTCCAAGAGCATGACTTAATTCATAGTATTCATCTATGTTTGATATTTTTAATTTTAACTTTTTCGAAGATAAATAAAGTTTTTCCAGATTAATAACTATTCTTGCGCCTAACTTTGCACATCTTGGATCTAATAGTACTGGATCCTCTATAAATTTGATTGTCATCCCAGGATAATTATTTTTTTTAAACTCAATAAAATTATCTTTTGATAGTGCACCAACAACAAATTCATTTGAAAGATTTGTGATTTCTACTTTTGAACGCAACTTATATAGATTTAATTGATTATTTAGATTTTCAATTTGGTATTTTGGACAGTCAAGAAAATATCCATTTTTGTGTTTAATTATTATAAATTCAAATAAGTATTTTCCTTGAGGAGTTAGTAAATATGAAAAACAACTCTGAGTATCGGATACTTTACTTAAATCATTGCTTATAATATTTTGTAGATATCCAAAAGTATCTTCTCCATTGATATAAATTATTCCTCTATCCTCTAAAATATAAATATTGTTCTTATTCATAATTGATTATCTATAAAATATAATATATTTACTTTTTTACCAAATGTTAGATCTTATAATTAAAAATGGAAAAGCTTTTATTGACGGAGAATTAAAAGAAGTAGATGTAGCTGTAAAAGATGGAAAAATTCACCAGATTGGCCAAATTTCAGAAGAAGCTAAAAAAATAATAAACGCTGAAGCACAAATTATTTTACCGGGATGTATAGATACACAAACACACTTTAGAGAACCTGGATCAACTGATACAGAGGATCTTCATTCAGGCAGTAGAGCAGCAGTTATAGGAGGAATTACAAGTGTATTTGAAATGCCAAATACAAATCCGCCAACATCTAACATGAAAGAGTTTCAAAGAAAGTTAGACCTAGCCAAGGACAGAATGTATTGTAATTACGCTTTTTACTTTGGTGCAACTGCAGATAATGCAAATGATTTAGCAAAATTAAAAGATTTGGATGGTTGTTGTGGAATTAAGCTTTTTGCAGGATCATCAACCGGTAATTTATTAGTTGCAGAGGAAGAAGACATCGATAAGGTTTTTCAAAATAGCTCAAAAGTTGTTGCAGTTCATTCTGAGGACGAAGCAATTTTAAATATTAACAAAAAATTAATTAAAAAAGGCGATGTACACACCCATCCAGTTTGGAGAAGTGTAGAATGCGCAATTTCATCTACTAGAAGAATTGTAAAAATTGCTGAGCGATATAATAAAAAAGCTCATGTTCTTCATATTACAACAAAAGAGGAAATTGATTTTTTATCACAACACAAAGGAAATATAACATTTGAGATTACTCCCCAGCATTTAACTTTATATGCACCTGACTGCTATAATAAACTAGGAACTTATGCTCAAATGAATCCGCCTATAAGGGATAAATCACATTATGACAGGTTATGGTATGCAGTAAGAAATAATTTTAATGATACAATTGGCTCCGATCACGCTCCACATTTAAAAATAAATAAAGATAAAGAATATCCTAATTCACCATCAGGAATGCCTGGTGTTCAAACACTCATGCCAGTAATGTTAAACCATGTTAATGATGGGAAATTAACATTAAATCAATTAATTAATTTTGTATGTGAAAATCCAGTTAAAATTTTTGGAATTAAAAATAAAGGATTTATTAAAGAGGGTTATGATGCAGATTTTACAATTGTTGATATGAATAGGGTAATAGAAATTAAAAATGAAAATATAGAAAGTAAATGTAATTGGTCACCATTTAATGGAGATAAGTTCAAAGGAACTCCAGTAGCAACAATAATTAAAGGTGAAGTGAAAATGAAGGACGGAAAAATTATTGGAGATCCTACTGGTAATCCTTTAGAATTTAGTTAATTACTTTTGAAGAATACATATTTACTAATGTAAGACCAATAATAATTAGAAATAAACCTAGGATAACTTGCCAACTCAATGTCTGTCCGTAAATAAGATAACCAAGTATTGCAACTGTAAAAATACCTAGACCACACCAGGTTGCGTAAACTACCGCTAAAGGAAGTTTTGCTACAACAATTGATAAGCAAAAAAATGCACAGATATAAAATAAAATAAGAAAACCAGTAGGTATTGGCTTACTAAATCCCTTTGTAACTGGAAGCAGCATTGTACCCGCAACTTCAAAAAAAGTTGCAGCAATTAAAATTAAATATGTTTTAAGCATTATTTTATAATACCATTTTGTATTAAATTTTCCTTTATTTCATCCAAAATTGCCGGGTCATCAATTGTTGCTGGCATTTTGTATTCCTCTTTATCAGCAATCTTTCTAACAGTCCCTCTCAATATTTTACCCGATCTAGTTTTTGGTAATCTTTTAACAACAATTACAGTTTTAAATGCAGCAACAGGGCCAACTTTATCTCTAACCATTTGAATACATTCTTTTGAAATAATTTGATTTTCTTTAGTTACTCCCGCTTTTAACGCAATAAGACCAATTGGAAGTTGACCTTTTAATTGATCTTTAATTCCAATAACTGCACATTCGGCAACTGATTGATGTTCAGATAAAACTTCCTCTATTGCACCTGTAGACAACCTATGTCCTGCAACGTTTATAATATCGTCTGTTCTAGACATAATCCAAACATAACCATCCTCATCAATGTGTCCGGCATCGTATGTCTGATAGTAACCTTCATAATTTGTCATATAGTTTTGTTTATACCTTTCATCAGCATTCCATAATGTAGGAAACGTACCAGGCGGCAATGGAAGTTTTACAACTATGTCACCCATCTCATTTGGTTTTGCTAAAGTACTGTCATGTTTAATTATTTTTACATCATAGCCTGGAACTGGTTTACATGCAGAACCATATTTTGTTTTTTGCATTTCTATACCGGTACAATTTCCACTAATTGACCAACTTGTTTCAGTTTGCCACCAATGATCAATTACAGGAACATTTAATAAATTTTCAGCCCACTTAATCGTATCAGGATCTGCTCTCTCTCCTGCTAAGAATAAAGACTCAAAAGAACTTAGATCATATTTTGAAAAAAACTTACCATCAGGATCTTCTTTTTTAATAGCTCTAAACGCAGTTGGTGCTGTAAATAAAGATTTTATTTTGTAATCTGAAATCATTCTCCAAAAAACACCTGCATCGGGAGTACCCACAGGTTTCCCTTCAAATAAAACTGTAGTACATCCTTTGAATAATGGAGCATAAACTATATATGAGTGACCAACTATCCATCCAATATCACTAGCTGACCACCAAACATCATTTTCGTCAATATTGTAAATGTTCTTCATAGTCCATTTAAGAGCTACGATGTGCCCCCCAATATCTCTAACAATTCCTTTTGGAACTCCTGTTGTACCAGAGGTATACAAAATGTATGCAAATTCATTTGATCTCATCTCAACACAATCTTTATGTTTTGCATTTGAAAGCACCTCATCCCAGGAAATCTCCAACGGTGCATTTAATTTGATCTCGTATCCTTTTCTTTGGTAAAAAACTACTTTCTCTATTTTGTGCTTTGCAAGCTTTAAAGCTCCATCTACGAGAGGTCTATATTCAACTGTTCTTCCAGGCTCAAAACCACAGGATGCAGTTATTAAAATTTTAGCTTTACTATCATCAATCCTGCTTGCTAATTCATTAGAGGCAAAACCGCCGAATACTACGGAGTGTATTGCACCAATTCTACCGCAAGCTAGCATTGCAACAACTGCTTCTGGTATCATTGGCATATATATAATAATTCTATCTCCTTTTTTAACACCAAGATTATCTAGAGCCCCTGCAAAATTTGAAACTTTTTCTTTAAGTTGATTAAATGTGAATTTAGCTTTGTTGTTTGTTATTGGACTGTCGTATATTAGTGCAGTCTTTTCACCTTTGCCTTGATCAATATGAAAATCTAAGGCATTGTAACAAGTATTTGTTATTCCATCCTCATACCATTTATAAAAAGGTGGATTAGATTTATTTAGGATTTTAGTTGGTTCTTTAAACCAAAAAATATCTTCAGAAACACTTCTCCAAAAGTCCTCAGGATTTTTTATTGAATTCTGATAAATTTGATTAAACTTTTGACCCATTATGATTTGTTAATAAGAACCATTTTAATATAGATTTTATGTTACAGGTTGTATTTAATTTTAAAAAGTAAGTAAAATCAATACTTTTTAATGACCAAAAAAACTTTTAATAAACATATATATTTGTTATTAAGCCATATCTTTGGAAAGACCAATATGGTCCTTCCTTAGTTTAAATTTAAACTAAAAACAAACAAAAGAGGGAGTTTTTATATGAAAAAACTTAAACTTTTTGCGCTAGCAACTGTTGCTCTATTGGGCTTATCAGGTGCTGCAAACGCAGAAACTGTTCTCTTGGCTGCTGATGACTTCGTTGGAATTTCTTTCTGGGTAATTTCAATGGGAATGTTAGCTGCTACTGCATTCTTTTTCATGGAAAGAGGATCAGTTGCATCTGGATGGAAAACTTCAGTAACAGTTGCAGGTCTTGTAACTGGTATTGCGTTTATCCACTACATGTACATGAGAGGTGTATGGGTACAAACTGGTGAGTCACCAACTGTATACAGATACATTGACTGGCTAATCACTGTGCCACTACAGATGATTGAATTTTATTTAATTCTTGCAGCTGTAAGAAAAGTACCAGGTGGCATATTCTGGAGATTATTAATTGGATCTTTAGTAATGCTTATCGGTGGATACTTAGGAGAAGCAGGTTACATCAACGCACTACTTGGTTTCATAATCGGTATGGCTGGATGGTTCTACATTCTATATGAAGTATTCTCAGGTGAAGCTGGTAAAGCAGCAGCTAAAAGTGGTAACAAAGGTTTGTCTACCGCATTTGGTGCAATGAGAATGATCGTAACAATCGGTTGGGCAATTTACCCATTAGGTTATGTATTTGGTTACTTAACTGGTGGAGTAGATGCAAATTCACTTAACGTGATCTACAACCTTGCAGACTTCATTAACAAAATCGCATTTGGTTTAGTTATTTGGGCTGCAGCGATGCAAAATACATCAGCTAGAGCAAGATAATTATATTATCGATCTTTAGTAATATAGGGCGGGTATGTTTTTACATACTTGCCCTATTTTTTTTCATGATTATATAAGCTTAATGGCAAAAATTACTTACATAGAAAATAATGGCAAATCCCACACAATAGATGTTGAGAATGGATTAACAGTAATGGAAGGGGCTGTTCAAAACGATATTCCTGGCATTGACGCGGATTGTGGAGGAGGCATGGCATGTGCAACTTGCCATGTTTATGTAAAAGAAGATTGGTTTAATAAAATTCCTTCTAAAACCCAGGGCGAAGATGATATGTTAGATCAAGCTTACGAACCTAAATCACTAAGTAGATTAAGTTGTCAAATAACAGTCTCTGACGATTTAGATGGATTAGTAGTTAATTTACCTGAGAAACAAGTTTAATGATAAAAACTGATGCGCTAATAATAGGAGCTGGACCAACTGGATTATTTACAGCACACCAACTCAAATTAATTGGTTTAGATTGTGAGATAGTTGACAACCTAGACAAAATTGGTGGACAATGTATTGAACTGTATCCAGATAAACCTATTTATGATATCCCAGCAGTTCCTGAGTGTACAGGTGAGCAACTTACAAACAATCTAATAAACCAATTAAAACCATTTGACATAAAATTTCATTTAAATGAGAGGGTAGAAGAAGTTAAAAAAAATAATGGACTTTGGAAAGTAAAAACTAACAAAGGAACAGAATTTAATACTCCAAATATAATTATAGCTGGTGGAGTTGGATCTTTTGAGCCTAGAAAGTTTGCTCCAAAAGAGTGTGAAAAATATGAAAATATCTCTATTTTTTACTCAGTAAAAAATAAATCTATTTTTAAAGGAAAAACGGTTTCAATTTTTGGAGGTGGAGATAGCGCTTTAGATTGGGCGGTAGAATTATCAAAAGATTCAAAGGTTAATTTAATACATCGAAGAGATGAGTTTAGAGGTGCACAATCGACCTTAAATCAAGTTTTAGAGCTAGAAAAAAATGGAAAAATAAATTTATATACTAAATATCAACTTAATAAAATAAATGGAGATGAGAAATTAGAAAATATAGATATTCTTCATGACAACAAAGAAACAAAAAATTTAAAGACTGATTATGTGCTTGGTTTTTTTGGTCTAATTATGCAATTAGGACCGATCGCCAATTGGGGGTTAAACTTAGACAAAAAAACAATAAATGTTGACACAGAAAAATTTGAAACTAATCAAAAAGGGATTTATGCTGTTGGGGATATATGCACTTATCCAGGTAAATTAAAACTTATATTATCAGGATTTCACGAGGGCGCACTTGCTGCAAGAGCATGCTTCAAGCTAGCGAGACCAAATGAAAAATATCGTTTTGAATTCACTACCACTTCAACAAAACTTTTAAAGAGACTTGGCAAGAAAGAGTGATTGATTTATTTTCATCAGATACACCCAATGGAAAAAAAGTAAGCATTATGCTTGAGGAAGTTGGTTTTGATTATAATGTTAAAAAATTAGATTTATCGAAAGGAGATCAATTTAAACCAAACTTTAAAAAAATAAGTCCTTTCTCAAAAATTCCTGCGATTATTGATCATTCAAATAATAATGAGGAAGTATTTGAGTCAGGCGCAATATTAATTTATTTAGCTGAACAAAGTGGAAAACTTTACGAAAAAAAAAATAAATTAAAAATTGATCAATGGCTTATGGCACAAATG
The DNA here is from genome assembly GCA_902594655.1 of uncultured Pelagibacteraceae bacterium. Taxonomy (GTDB): domain Bacteria; phylum Pseudomonadota; class Alphaproteobacteria; order Pelagibacterales; family Pelagibacteraceae; genus Pelagibacter. The sequence goes on along the minus strand of CACJMW010000008.1, from coordinate 12,421 downwards.
GGTTCAATAGGACCTTTCATAGGTCAGTATCACTATTTTTATCATTTTAATAAAGGATTAAGCAAAACTGGAGAAAAAAGATATTTTGAAATTACAAAAAATATTTATAAAGTATTAAATGATCATCTGATGAACAATAAATTTTTAGCTGGCCTAGATTATACGATTGCAGATATCGCAACATGGCCATGGATAGCTAGGCACAACTGGCATGATATTGGTTTAAAAAACTACTCATATTTATGTAGTTGGTACGAAATAATTGCTGAAAGACCCGCTGTTGAAAGAGGTTATAAATTTATGGACCCTAAATCAGAAATACCAAAACCTTAATCGTCCGCGTATACTTTTTCTTCCTTTTCATGTTTTTCTTGAGCGGCAATACACAAAGTTGCAACTGGTCTAGCTATTAACCTCTTTAGACCAATCGGTTCACCAGTTTCTTCACAAAAACCATAAGTTCCATTTTGAATTCTTTTTAATGCAGATTCTATTTTTGAAATTAATTTTATTTGCCTGTTAATGGCTCTAAGTTCTACATTTTTTTCTGTATAAGAGCTCGCCTGATCAACAATATCGGCTGATGTACTATTATCATCCAGTGCACTATTATAAATTGCTTCGTTACTTGTTCTTTTAAGATCAGTTTTCCAATCTTGCAATTTTTTTTTGAAAAATGCCAAATGTTTTGGACACATGTATTTCTCAGTTTCTTTTGGCGTATATGTTTTAGAAATTTTTACCATTTCAATATTAAAAAACTTGGTGAATATATTCATCAATTAGGTACTGTCAAGAATGCATTAATTGTGTAAATTGTTAAAAATGGCACAAAATAAAAATAAACAATTAAATTTATTTTATATTTTTTTATGTTTACATCTAGTTCTATGGACGGTTGTGCCAACTTTTGTAAATCAAAATTTACCCTTAGATACGATAGAAGCTTTAGCATGGGGTAGTAACTTAGATTGGGGATTTAACAAACATCCCCCTGTTAGCGCTTTTCTATCTGAGGTGTTTTTTAAAATATTTGGATCACAAGATTGGGCTTTTTACTTATTAAGTCAAATATGTGTAATAATTTCTTTTTACTTTGTTTTTAAACTTTCAAATGAAATTTTAAATAACTTGCAGCTAAGTTTTATTTCAGTTTTGATGCTAGAGGGTATCTATTTTTATAATTTTACAACTCCAGAATTCAATGTAAATGTAGCTCAATTACCTTTTTGGGCTCTTACAGTTTATTTTACTTGGAAAATATTTCAAAAAAAGGAGCCAAATATATTTGATTTAATTTTTCTTGGTATTTTTGCAGCAGCTGGATTTTTAGCTAAATATCTTTTTTTATATTTGTTAATTTCCATTGATTTACTTTTTTTTTATTTAATCTTTATAAAAAAGGATCGTAAATTTCAATTTACATATCTGATATCGCTGGAAGTATTTTTACTTATATTAATACCCCATTTAGTATGGCTTACAAATAATGAGTACATAACAATCATTTACGGATTGGCAAGAACTGGATCGAGTGAATTTGAAATAATTAACCATTTTATAAATCCATCATTGTTTTTATTTAAACAAATAATTATTTTAATCCCATTTTTTATTTTAAGTTTAATATTGATAAAAAAATTTAAATTCAAATTAAACTTTAAAGACAAGAAACTGATTTTTTTAATATTTATAAATTTAGTGCCTTTGTTCCTTATGTTTTTTACGTCTTTAATTTCTGGATCAAAAATTAGAACAATGTGGATGACGCCATTTTATTTATTTATTGGTTTGTTTATAATTTATACATTTAAAAATTATGTGAATTTAAAAAAAATTAATTATTTTTTATTTACATTTTTATTTTTATTTTTTTTGTCTCCATTGTTGTACGGATATATTTCAGTCACAAAAGATGATAAACGCACTGATTATCCTGGAAAACAAATTGCAGAAAAAGTTCAATTCGAGTGGGATCAGAATTTTGATGAGCCTATAGGTTTTGTTATTGGCAATGAATGGAAGGCTGGAAATTTATCATATCATTTAAGATCTCGACCTAAATGGGAAGGTTTTTTAAGTGACAATAATATTCTTAATGACGCTAAAGAATATATTTGCATAGATGATATTTGTGTAGGAACATACAAATAAATTATGAATAATTTTAACAGTATACTGGAGTTTATAAATAAAACTCCAAAAACAGAATTACATTTACATATCGAAGGAAGTCTTGAACCAGAATTAATGTTTAAACTTTCAAAAAGGAATAAAGTTGAAATTCCCTTTAAATCAATAGATGAAATTAAATCAGCTTATAATTTTACAGACTTAGATTCATTTTTAAAAATTTATTATGAGGGATCAAATGTTTTAATCAATGAGGAAGACTTTTTTGATCTTACCTGGGAATATATATTAAGATGTAAAAAAGATAACATAGTTCACACTGAAATTTTCTTTGATCCGCAGTCACATATTCCAAGAGGTATAAGTTTTGATACAGTAATAAATGGAATTCACAAAGCATTAACAAGAGCACATACTGAATTTGGAATTACTTCAAAAATTATTATGTGTTTTTTAAGACACTTAGATGAGGAGCAGTGTTTTGAGGTTTTAAACCATGCTGTAAGACACAAAGATAAAATTATTGGTGTGGGCCTTGACTCTTCAGAGAAAGGAAATCCTCCACAAAAGTTTAAAAGTTTGTTTGAAGAAGCAATTAAAGAAGGCTTCTTAACTGTTGCTCACGCAGGAGAAGAGGGACCACCGGAATATATTTGGGATAGTTTAAATTTACTTAAAGTAAAAAGAATTGATCATGGCGTTCAATGTTTACAAGACGATAAACTTGTAGAAAAGCTTAGAGACTCTAATATTCCCTTAACAGTTTGTCCTTTATCAAATATTAAACTTTGTGTTTTTGATAAGCTTGAAAATCATAATTTGAAAAAAATGCTAGATAAAGGTTTAAGAGTGATGGTTAATTCAGACGACCCAGCTTATTTTGGTGGATATTTAAATACAAATTTAATTGAAACAGCAAAGGCACTACAATTAAGTCTCGAGGATATAAAAATTTTGATTCAAAATTCATTTAAGTCATCTTTTTTAGATGAAAAAACTAAAAATAACTGGTTGAGTAAGATATAAATTTCAAATTATTTAAATGAAAATTAAAATTTTAATCCCTGTCTATAATGATTTTCAATCTGCATCTAAATTGATCAATGATATTAATTCTGTAATATCAAATCTTAATGAAGAATTCTCAATAATTATAGTAAATGATGGATCAACTGAAAAAACTGAAATTGATATCTCAAACCTTGATAAAATAAATTCAATAAAAGTAATAAATATGAAAGAAAACAGTGGACATGCAAGATGTAATGCATCTGGATTAAAATTTATTTTTGAAAATGAGGAATTTGATTATGTAATTCCAATGGATGGAGATGGAGAGGATAGACCTGAGGAAATAGGAAAGTTTATTGATTTTTTAAAATATGACTCCACAAAACCTATTGTCGGAGAAAGAATAAAAAGATCTGAGGGTTTAATTTTTAAAATCTCCTACAATATTCATAAATTAATTACTTTTATCTTTACTGGTCAATCTATTAAGTTTGGAAACTATACATGTTTACCAAAATCAACAGTTGCGAAAATGATCAACGAAAAGGCTACTTGGAGTAGTTTTTCAGGATCTTTGGCAAAATTAGAAAAAAATAGATCTACAATTCCATCCGTTAGAGGTGAAAGATATTTTGGTCCTTCGAAAATGAGTTTTTATAATTTAATAAAACACTCATTATCAATTATTGCTGTATTTAAAACCAATGTAATAATTCGATCAATTTTATTCTTTTTAATTTACATATTTTTAATTTCTAAAAATATAACTTACATAACATCGATTCCTCTTATTGCAATAATTGGTCTTGTAATTTCAGTTTTGGCAATTTCGAAAAGAGAAAATATTAATGAATTAAATGATTCTTTATCTAATATTGAAAATGTAGAAGAAATTAAATCAAATTAAATCTTTAATAAAAAACAAAAAAAAGATATTATTTTTTTGAATTAAGTGTGGTTGTGCTCACTTGTAAAAAAAGGGACAACAAAAAAGGAGCACAATTTATGAAAAAAATATTACTAATCATTACTTTAAGCTTATTTGCTTCAAGCAATCTATTTGCTGAGAATTTAAATTGGTTTTTTAATAAGTGGCTTTCTGAAAACGGACATCATCAATATTTAAATGAGCAAGGATCTCACAATCTAAATATCAAAATAAAAAATAAAGCATTATCAGCTACTAATATTGCCTATCATTCAAACCCAAATAGAGATACGCTGATTTATTATTTATGGAAATATTCATATAGAGATAGAAGTCAACATTTAAAAGAGTTTAAACCGACAAATAGTTCCTACGATTTTAAATTCAACTTAATTGAGGATGAATTTATAAAAAAGCAAACGAAAACTGTAAAAAAGCAAATGAAAACCAAAGGTATCCTTAGTTATTTATATTATCAAGATGGTGAAGTATTAATTGACGAACTTTCTCCTAAAGAAAGACTGGGAGAGTTTTTGAATAATGAAACAAAATTTTATTCAATGTCAATGGGTAAGTCAGTAACTTCTTATTTAGTAGGTCACGCAATATGTGAGGGTTATATTGATGGAGTTGATGCTAGAGTAAATGACTGGCCTATAATAAAAGATTCTCTTTATCATGATCAAAAATTAATTAATTTTTTAAATATGAATACTGGTGATCAAAAATATATCGACGAGTTTGATGATGGTACTAGTAAATTAGGCCCATATGAAGACGCAGATATTGCAACAACCATGCGCTATCACTTTAACAACCAAAATACAAAAAAATCTAAGGAAAGATACAATTACAATGGATTTGTCACTCAGTTAATTTTAAACTATATGAAATTTAAAATTGGTGAAGATTATGACAAATTTTATAGCAGAGTTTTCAACGATAAAATAAAGATCAAAAATAGCATTCGTTATGGCTATACTAGTCTTAAAGAACATTTTGGAAATGGACATCCTAACATAATGGCAACAAGATTTGACTATCTTAGAATTGCAAAAGCTATAATGGATGATTATCAGAATGATACTTGTGTTGGAAAATATTTAAAAGAAATTTATGAAAGAAGAATACCAAAAGGAAGCAAAGAAAAAGAAGAGCCCTTATTTAATCGTACAAAATCATACGGGGGTCAATTTCATATGGATTTTCCAGGATTAAAAGACAAAATTATATTTGGTATGGGCGGCTATGGTGGGAATATGATTTTAATTGATGTAGAAAATTCAAGAATACTGGTTGTTAATTCACTCCATTATAATAATAAACAATATAAATATAATCACCAAAAACTACTGTACGATCCATTTAAAAAAGGTAAACAAATAAATTGAAAAAATTTTTCGTATCAATAGTTTTTAGTTTGTTAATTATAGAAAGTACAAATTTTTCTAAAGAAGCCAGTGCAAGAGAAATTACAAATCTGCAATGGAAAAAAAGTGTCGCTTATGGCAAGGAGCTTTATAAATTTAGGGAAACTGTTACTTCTCCAGCTTTAGGCGAAAAAGCTTGGAAGATAACATTGTTACCAAGAGATTGTGGAAGAGATAAAGACGGAGATTATTCTGATTGCAAAAATAATGGCAGAGATGCTGTTGTTGGACATGGGGGAGGAGATCGAGCAAGAAGTGAATATTCCACATCAGGCAACAGGTACACTGGAGAAAGATGGATTTCTGTAAGTATTTATTTGCCAGTAGACTTTAAATCAGTCGAACCTGTAAGCACTTCTCTTTTTCAAATCTACGAGTGGGGAAATACAGATCAACAAAGACATCCAAGGATGATGTTGAGAGTAAAAAATGGAGTTTTGGAACCCAGATATTTCCCTGTCAATGGACATGATGTTTCAGGAAAAATAATCAAACACCTTTTTATTGATGAGATGAGAGATAAATGGACAACAATTATATTTCATACAAAAATGGGCAAAGCACCTGGAAAAGGATTTTCAAAAATGTATGTAAATGATGTTCTTTATAATGAATACGACGGAAGAACGGGTTACGGGGGTAGTTTTTTTAATAAATTTGGTATCTATCATAGTTGGATAAGCAGATGGAATGATGAAGTACATGGTGAATATCCAACGCAAATTGTTTATTATGATAATCTTTTTAGAACAAATAAAAAAGAAAAGCTTTTAAAATTACTTAAAAAATAATGAAAAAAATTTTACTCACTATTTTTATGGTTTTCTTGTTTTCCGGATCAGCACTTTCTGACAATCATAAAACTAATTTCAAAGATATAAAGGGGTATAAGAAGCAATTTCTTTCTATGTCAGAGAAAAAGGTAAATAGGATAAAAGAAGTAAAAGCCTCCGATGGTTTCCCAGTTTATGAGGGGAAAACAAGTATTCAAGTCACCGTTAATAGAGAAGATGCTGGTTGTGGAAAAGGAAAAGCACAAACAACCCAAATTCAATGTGATGGCAAGGGTAATAGAAGTAGACAAGAAATTCACCTTGGCGAAATGAAACTAAAAAATAAAGAACATATTTTTGAATATGCGGTATACTTTGATGAAAGTTATGAACCTTTAGAGAAAGGTGCAGTAGTTATAATCGGTCAAATGCATACTGATAACAAAGCTAAAGGATGTCATAGTTGTTGTCATTTTTGGGCTCAAGATTTTAAATACAAAGGTGAACATTATTACAGCTGGGCGAGTAAAGCGGCTTATTCATCAGAGCCTGTTATTATAGGAAAGATTGAAGACCTAAAGGGTAAGTGGACACACTTAAAATTTCATGTTCTTTGGAAACTAGACGAAACTGGAAGATTTAAAATCTATAGAAATAACGAAGTTATAGCTGATCTTAAAAATATAAAAACTTTAGCTGACACTTGCACAGGTGGTTATATGAAATTTGGAATTTATAGACATCGTACTATTGGTTATTGGAATTCTGATTGGGAAAGCCTACCAGATCAAAGAGTATATTTGGATAGCATTATATTTAGAAAACCTAAAAAAGATGAAAAGTTTTCAAAATAATAATGAAAAAAATTTTAATCATAATTTTATTTAATTTTATTTTTTTAAACTTCGTAAATGCTGAAGATATTTGTGAAAAAGAGGAAAAATATAGCCAAATTTGGTACTATAATAATTGTGATGGAAATACTTTACAATCTACAGATCAAAAACCAATTAAGTCTCATTTAAAACAAAATCCAAAAGTGGGATACCCTTATAATTCTGACGAAATACCACAGGATGCAAACCCTGATTATAAAATTCTAAAACATTATTTAAAGAAATCTATCAATCCAAATCAGTGGGGAAATAGAGGTATCTTTAAAATTAAAAAAACTAAAAATTTTAAAAAATTTGAATTTGATTTAAGGAAAGATGAAAATGTAATTCAACAATTAAATAAAACAGCACTTTTAAGTTACCTAGAATACGTAGATGGAAAAATCGTTGTTGATGAAATAACACCTAAAGATAGATTTGGTAAAATTTTCAAAAACAAAACGAAACATCCTTCACATTCGGTGGGTAAGTCAATAATTTCTTACATTACTGGTCATGCAATTTGCAAAGGTTACATCAGTGGAATAAATCATAAGTTAAATGATTGGCCGATATTAGAAAAAACTCTTTTTTATAACCAACCATTAATCAATCCATTAAATATGGCTTCGGGGGATCATAAAATTATAAAAACTAAAGGTGGGGGTGAATTTATTAATTCAAATAGATGGGTTAATGATCCATCAATACAAAGCATTATGGAAAATGAATTTAAAGATTCAAAGCCTGCTAAGATTAAATATAGTTACTCAAATGTAAACACAAATCTTGTTGCCAGTTACGTTTTATACAAAATGGGTCACAAAGATTTTAAAAAAATGTTAAATGAAATTTTTGCGGATAAAGTTGGAATAGAATATGACATGATTATTAAAAAGCAGCGAAAGGCAAAAAAAAAAGAAACAACATTAACTTATGGTATGCATATAACCAGATATGATTTTTTGAGAATTGCAGTCGCAATGTTAGATGATTGGAATAACGATACATGTGAAGGTAAATATTTGAAATCTTTATATGAAAATAGAATAGATAAAGGATTTAGACCAAAAGACAATACAAAGGGCATGTCAAACTCAAATCATTATGCTGGTCAATTCTATGTAGGTATGTCAGGTAAAGGTGACGTACCCATTTTCAGTATGAGTGGTCACGGTGGTCAAAACATTGTAATTGATTTTGAGAATAAAAAAATAACAGCAATCTTGGCCATTCATAGGAACTATGATTGGATGAAATTAGTGCATAGTAAGTTTTAGGGGAAACTATGAAAAAGACTCTAATTTTAATTTTAATCCTTTTTACTAACAATGTATTTGCAAACCAAGAAGAGATAAAAAAAATGGTATATAAAAGTGAAAGTTATAATCTTGGTTTAAATAAGAAAGATACCACCATTCAAGGAATTAAACTTAAACCAATTACAAAAATTGAAGCTTTTAAACATTCTGTTAAAAAAAATTATGGTTGGACAAAATATGGAATTAAAGTTGTAAAATCTTCTGACGGGCTACCAGTGAGATTTGGTGATACTTCAATAAGATTTGAACTTCATTATGATGATTGTGGTTTCTTGTATTATGATGGAAAGGAAAGGGATTGTATTAGATCAACTCCTCATCATCGGGTTGAATTAGGACAGGGTCAAAATAGAGATATAAGTTTAGGATATAAGCATAAACAAGATTACTGGTATACTGCCTCTTTTTATTTTCCTAAAGAACATAAGTTTTATCGTAAGCAATCAGTATTTCAATTCCACTCGAGTGAAGGACCTTATCATCCTCCATTTCATTTAGAAATTTTTCCTAGAGAAGGCTTGATGGCTAAAATTAGTACATCAGAGGGAGTTTATGAAGATAGAGAAAATGCTTGTGGAGGAAGTGTTAAACAAAAAATAAATTATTGTGAAAAGGCAGCGCTTGATTATTTGATTATGAGTCCTGATGAGTTAGAGGACAGTTTAGGCAAATGGACAGATTTAGTAATACATGCAAATTGGGATAAACGTTCATCTGATGATAAAAAAAATAAAGGCATGATTGAAGTATTTATTAATGGGAAAAAAAAATTGCACTACGAGGGCCAGTCTATGTGGGATGTAGGCTTAACAGTAATGCAATTTGGTATTTATCAAAGCAAAGAAGCAAAGACTTTTAAAGGAAAAACTGGGACATTGCAGGAAATGAAAAATACTCCAACCATTATGTTTTACGATGAAATATGGGCTAAAAAGAAGTGTAAAGATCTTAAATTAGAACGACTAGGTTATTCATGCGAAAATTTAGAGAGTCAATCTGATGATGTTACCAAACCCTTCAGTGTATTTAGGCATCAACAGCAGGAATATGTTGTCATTATAAAAAATAAAATTGATAAAAACGTTTTAATTAAATTGAGGGGTTTGGATAAAGAAACTTTAACCGAACAAGGTATGAAAGAGTGCGCAGAGAAAAATAAAGATGGTTGCTATGTGCATTATTCAAGTACGGTTGCTTTTGGTCAATAAATTAAGTTCTAATTGTTGGCAGAAAATAAAAATCAGCTGTATCTATTTTAGAAGAATATTGTCTTCTCATGTTCCATCTTTTTTGAACACCTGCACTTGCAAGACTTAAAGTTGATCTTCCATATCTATAATTAGTATTATCAATAGATCTCATTAAACTATTTATCTTTTCATCTTTTTCTGATGAGAATAAATTTTTCTTTTCTTCAGCGTTTGATAAACCTGTTAGCATGACACCTGCTTTTTGATAACGATATCCATTTTTAAAAATACTATCTAAAATTGACATCGCTACTTTAACAGCTTCAATACTATTGTTTGTTGCAATTGGAAAATCTACTGTCTTCGAATTTGAATAGTAGCCAAAGTTTCTTTGAAAAGGACTTGTTCTAACAAATACTGTGATTGCCTTTGCAACTAAAGACTCTGATCTAATTTTTTCAGATGCATTCAAGCAATAATTTGCAACCGCTTCTCTTAGTTCTTGAAATTTTTCAACTCTTTTTCCAAACGATCTAGATACAACGCAACTTTTTCTTTTTGATGTTGTGGTTTCTAAATCAATACAAGGAATTCCACGAAGCTCCATTGCAGTTCTTGAACTTAAAACATTTGAACTCTTTTTGATCCACGTATTAGATTTATTCTTAAGTTGTTTAGCATTATAAATTCCATTTTTTTGATAAAATTTAGTTAATTGCTTTCCAACTCCCCAAACATCATTAATTTCTATTTTCTCTAAAATTGGATCAATATTTTCAATTCCAATTAAACTAGTCACACCTGATTGTGTTTTTTTTGCAATATGATTTGCAACTTTACTTAAGGTTTTTGTTTTAGCAATTCCAATACTAGTTGGTATACCTGTCCATTGTAAAACTGTAGCTCTAATCTCTTTTCCTACTTTTTCAACTTCTTCATCGGTAAAATTAGATAAATCTAAAAACGCTTCATCAATTGAATAAATTTCAATATCAGAATTAAATCTTTTGAGAGTTCTCATAACTCTTCTTGAGATATCTCCATATAATGAATAGTTGGATGAAAAAACTTGTACATTATTTTTTATGATAATATCTTTTCCTTTAAAATAAGGCTCGCCCATTTTAATACCCAAAGCTTTTGCCTCGTTAGACCTTGATATTATGCAGCCATCGTTATTAGACAAAACAACAACAGGTTTTTTTCTTATTTTAGGATTGAATAATCTTTCACAAGAAACATAAAAAGAATTACAATCAACTAGTGCTATTTTTTTAGTATACTGAGTGGATGACATAAGTAACTACTCCCCATATAAAAATATCTTCTTCTTCATTAATTAAAATTCGATCATCAAAGTTTTTAGAACCTGATGTTAGAAATTTTTTATCTCTTTCTTGAACTAAAGTTTTAACAACTAGTTCATCATGAACATTTGCAATAACAGTTGAAAATTCTCTTGGAGTTAAGCTTTTATCAACTACTAACAAATCACCATCATTAATTCCCACATCCACCATTGACTTTCCTTGGACTCTAATAATGAAGGTTGCTGGAACATTTTTTATTAAATGAACATTTAGATCTATATCTTCCTCAATATAGTCTGTTGCAGGAGATGGAAAACCCGCGCCAGCCTTGTGTAAATAGTATGGTATTGTTAGCTTCATAAATGTTCTTATTTTGTTCTCTTATGTTATTATAGAAGTTATCCACTAGTGTCAATTAGGTTGTATTTTGAGTCTGTAAGTGAATCAAAAGTGAATCAAAACGTGAACATCTAAACTACATATTGTGCTATTGTGGATAACTTAAACCAAGGATAGTTTAAAAAAATATTAAAATGAAAAAAATTTTATCAATTATTATCTTCAATTTAATTATAGTTCCAAATTCTATGGCCACAGAGCAGCTTAAATACGAGACATTAGATGCAAATGAAATTTATGAAATAAGAAAATACTCTGATCGTCTAGTTATTGAAACAGAAGAGTCTAATCAAAATAGTAGCTTTAGAAAATTGTTTAATTACATTTCTGGAAGTAATGAAAAAAATCAAGAAATTAAAATGACAGCACCCGTTACTCAAATAGAAAAAAATGGCAATATGACAATGCAATTTTATTTACCATCAGAATTTGATGAAAATAATGTACCAAGCCCATCAAATTCAGAGGTAAAAGTTTTAAATATGAAAGGTGGTTATTTTGCTGCTATTACTTATTCAGGACTGGCATCCGATAAAAATTTTATTAAACACAAAGAAATTTTAGAAAATCAATTAAAAGAAGACGATATAACAATATTGAGCCCACCTATAAGGGCAACTTATAATTCACCCTTTACTTTGCCTATGTTACGAAGAAATGAAGTAATGTTTGAAATTGAAAGAAATACATAAGGAGAAACTATGAAAAGATTATCATGTCATTGTGGAGCAGTAGAGGCTGAAGTTAATGTGCCTGAAAAATTTGAAAAGGTAATGAGGTGTAATTGTTCAATATGTAAAAGAAAGGGATATGTAATGTCCCCAGTTGGTGAAAATGATATGAAAATCATAAAGGGTGAAGACAAGTTAACTTTATATCAGTACTACACGAATACAGCTAAACATTTTTTTTGTTCAATTTGTGGAATCTTTACTCACACAAGACCACGAATAAATCCAAAACTTTATATGATAAATATAGCATGCATTGAGGGTGTAGATCCTTTTGAGTATGAAAGTGTTTCAGTAAACGATGGCAATAATCATCCAC
>CACJMW010000007.1 GCA_902594655.1 uncultured Pelagibacteraceae bacterium | reverse complement strand
TTTAGAAGTTTCTTTTGAAGCAGTAAAACTGTTGAAAAATTTAAATAGCATAATATCCAAAAAAGGTGGCTGTATACTTATGATCGATTATGCATATTTAAATAATAAGATGTTTGATACTCTTCAAGCAGTAAAAAAACACAAAAAAGTGAACGTGTTAAACGAGGTTGGCTCAGCAGATATTACACATATTATTAATATTCCTATTTTAAAAAAAATAACGAAAAGATTTAATTTGGAATTTGATTATAATACTCAAAGAGATTTTTTATTAAAACTTGGTATTATGGAAAGGGCAGAAATATTAGCTGCTAATAAAAAAAACTTCTTAGAGAAAGCTAACATATTCTATCGGATTAATCGTCTTATTGGAAAAAATCAAATGGGTGAACTTTTTAAAGTAATATATTTTTATAAAAAACAAAAAAAATTTAAATTGGGTTTTAAATGATTATATCTAAATTATTAAGTAAAACTGCAATAGTAAGACATGGATTCTTTAATTCCAAAAATGGTTTTTCAAAAGGTATATATAATAGCTTAAACTGTGGAACAGGTTCTAGTGACAATAAAAATAATGTGAAAAAAAATCTTAGATACGTAAAGCAAATTATAAGATCAAAAAAAAATGATATTGTATTATTATATCAAAAACATAGCTCAAAAATTTGCTTCATAAAAAAATTTCCAAAAAAAAAATTTGTTGGAGATGGTTTAATAACAAATATTAAAGGATTACCAATCGGAATTCTAACTGCAGATTGTGCGCCAATATTAATTTTAGACATTAAACAAAAAATAGTTGCAGCTGTACATGCAGGATGGAGGGGTGCATATAAAAATATAGTAATAAAAGTTTTGAAAAGACTTGTTAAATCTGGATCCAGTAAAAAAGATATTATCGTAGTTATTGGGCCAAGTATTAGTCAGAAAAATTATGAGGTTGGTAAAGAATTTAAGCAAAAGTTTCTAAGAAGAAGCAAAAAAAATTCAATTTTCTTCAAATTGAAAAAAAATAAGATTTACTTCGATTTAGCAGAATTTATTCGAAACCAAATAATTAGTTTTGGAATTTTAAAAATTGATGTTATAAGAAAAGATACCTTTGATAAAAAAAATAATTTTTTTAGTGCTAGAAGATCTTTAAAAAAAAACGAACCTGATTATGGTAGAAATATATCAGTAATTATGCTTAAGTAGGATATTAATGAAAATAATCACAGGTAATTCAAACAAAAACCTAAGTATAAAAATATCTAAATATTTAAAAAATAGACTAGTTAGATCAAGTATTAAAAAATTTTCTGATGGAGAAATCTATATTGAGATTAATGAAAATATAAGAGGTAATAGTATTTTTGTTATTCAGTCAGTCTCCTCTCCAGCTAATGATAATTTAATGGAACTTCTACTATGTATAGATGCTTTAAAAAGATCATCTGCAAAAAATATTACAGCTGTAATTCCATATTTTGGATATGCAAGACAAGATCGAAAAGTAGTCCCTAGAACCTCTATATCTGCTAAATTAGTTTCTAACTTAATTACTAAAGCTGGAGCTGATAGAGTAGTTACGATTGATCTTCATGCGGGACAAATCCAAGGATTTTTTGATATTCCAGTCGATAACTTATTTGCTACACCAATTTTTGCAAGACATGTAAGGAAGAAAATCAAAAATAAAAATTTAATTTGTGTTGCTCCAGATGTTGGTGGAACAGAAAGAGCAAGAGCACTAGGGAAATTTTTACATGCAGGTTTAGCAATAATAGACAAAAGGAGACCTGCTCCAGGAAAATCAGAGGTTATGAATGTTATCGGAAATGTAAAAGGGAAAACATGCATAATCGTAGATGATATAATAGATTCGGGTGGGACAATCGTAAATGCTGCAAATGCATTAATTGAAAGAGGCGCAAAAGAAGTTCATGTATATGTTACCCATGGTGTATTAAGTGGAAAAGCGATTGAAAGAATTAAAAATTCTAAAATTAAAAGATTGGTTATTACAGATACAATAGATAATTCAGATAAGGTGGAAAAAGCAAAAAATATTGATATTTTGACAATTTCTCACTTAGTTGGTGAAGCCATAAAAAGAATATCAAATTCTACATCTGTTTCTGATTTATTTAGATAATTTTCTACTTGATAATGTGTAACTACTAAGTTAAAAGCTACCATTTTTATGAGCAATTTAGAAGCAAGTCCAAGGGCCGAAACATCTAAGGGTCGAAATAATATTCTTCGTAAAGAAGGAATGGTGCCAGCAGTATTATATGGTGGTGAAGAGAAAAATGAATTAATCAGCATTTCAAAAAAACATCTGAAAATTTTATTGGATCAAGAAAACTTTTTATCTAATGTATTAAAAATCAAAATTAAAGATAAAGAAATTAAGGTTCTTCCTAGAGATGTTGCTTTTGATGTGGTGACTGATGAGCCAATTCATGTAGATTTTTTAAGAATGGTCTCTGGAAGAAAAATAGTACTAGAAATTCCAGTCAGATTTATAAATAATGATCAATCTCCAGGACTAAAAAGAGGTGGAGTTTTAAATATTGTAAGAAGAAAAGTTGAATTAAAATGTCCAACCGAAAGTATACCAAATGAGTTAGTGGTTGACCTAGAAGGTTTGGATATAGGGGCAAGTGTAAAAATTTCAGCAATTAAACTTCCAGAAAATGTTAGCCCAACAATTACTGGTAGAGATTTCGTAATAGCAACGGTTGCAGCGCCAACAATTGTCAAAGAGCCTGAAAAACCAGCTGAAGAAAGTGCTGAAGGTGCAGAGGCAGGAACTGAAGGAGAAGCTCCTAAAGAAGGCGAACAGGCAAATTCAACAGATGAAACAAAAAAACCTGAGGACCAAAAAGAAAAAAAAGAAGCTGCCCCAGAGAAAAAATAACTTGGTTTATAATCTTAAAAATAATCTTATAAAATGATATTATTTGTAGGTCTAGGCAACCCAACACCTGACAGTCAAAACAACAGACACAATATTGGTTTTAAAATAATTGACGCTATAAATCAAAATTTTAATCTATCTAAGCAAAAACCTAAATTTAAAGGTTTGCTAACAATGGGCAATATTGGCAATAAAAAAGTTTATGCAATAAAACCTTTAACATTTATGAATAATTCAGGCACCTGTATAAGAGAACTTATAGAATACTTTAAGATAGAACCTTCAGACATAATTGTTTTTCATGATGATCTTGATATTGAATTTGGAAAAATCAAAGCAAAATTTGGAGGCACTGATGCTGGTCATAACGGTATTAAATCATTAGATAAATTTATAGGAAAAGACTATTCCAGAGTTAGGATTGGAATAGGAAAGCCTGAAAAATTGCAAGTTAATGACTTTGTTTTAGGCGACTTTAATGAAGATGAGAAAATTCAAATAGAAGAAATTTCAAAAAAAATAACCGAGTCTTTAAATTTATTGTTAGATAAAAAGCTAGATTTATTTTCAAGTAAAATAAATAATTAGATATGGGTTTTAAATGCGGTATAGTCGGATTACCAAATGTAGGTAAATCAACTTTATTTAACGCTTTAACTAATTCAAGCAAAGCCCAGGCTGAGAATTTTCCATTTTGTACGATCGAACCTAACTTAGGTATAGTTCCAGTTCATGATGAAAGATTAGATAAATTAACAATAATTTCAAATTCAAAAAAAAAAATCTACACAACTATTTCATTTGTTGACATAGCAGGACTGGTTGAGGGGGCTTCAAAGGGTGAAGGGCTTGGGAATAAATTTCTTTCACATATAAGGGAAGTAGATGCAATTATTCATATGATAAGATGTTTTGACTCTGATGATATACAAAATGTAAATGATAGTGTGGACCCTATTAGAGATCTTGAAATTATCCAAACTGAAATGAAATTGGCTGATATTGAATCTATTCAAAAAAGGTTGGAAAAAAAAAATAAGAAAAACATATCTGCTGAACAAATTCAAATATTAGAGACAACTTTAGATTATATAAATAACGATAAAAATATTGATGAAATTTATAATCTTTACGAAAAAAAAGAAATTGAAATTAGTGGTTTATTATCTTTAAAGCCAAATTTATACGTATGTAATGTGGAAGAAAATAGTATTAAAGATGGAAACAACTATACAAGAAAATTTATCGAAAAGTATGGAAATAAAAATACCATTATAATTTCTGCTGAAATTGAAAATCAGCTTAATTCTTTAAATGATAAAGAGAAAATAAATTATATGAAAATGCTAAATATAAAGGAAGCTGGTATCAAAATGCTTACAAAAAAAGGTTATACTTTGTTAAATTTAGAAACATTTTTTACTTCAGGTCCAGAAGAGTCTAGGGCTTGGACAATTAATAAAAATTGTTTAGCACCTAAAGCTGCTGGTAAAATCCATACTGATTTTGAAAAAGGCTTTATTAAAGCAGAAACTATTTCCTATAAAGAATTTGTTGAAAATAAAGGATGGTTGAACTCAAAAATTAATGGTAAAATGAGATTAGAGGGTAAAGATTATGTTGTAAAAGACGGAGATGTTTTAAATTTTCGTTTCAACACGTGACCATATTTTTTTCATAGTCAAGTATACAAGTATTGAAAGTATAATAAGGTATATGATTACTCTAAAACCAGTTTTATGTCTTGTTTCCAAGTGAGGTTCTGCTGACCACATTAAAAAAGTAGTAATATCTTTTGCCATCTGCTCTTCGGTTGCTAGCGTTCCATCACCATATTCAACCAAGCCATCTGATAAAGGAACAGGCATTTTAATTTTATTACCATACATATATTTATTATAATACACCCCATCATCTAACTTAATATCTGATGGAGGATCTTCATACCCTAACAAAAGAGAGTAAATATAATCAGCGCCACCTTTTCTTGCTTTTACCAAAACGGACATATCTGGAGGATAAGCCCCACCATTTGCCGCCTTTGCAGCCTCAACATTATCATAAGGCATTAAAAATTTATCTGATAATTTGGCAGGTCTTGTAAACATTTCTCCCTCACTGTTAGGGCCGTCTAGTATTTCAAAACTAGCAGCTATAAACTTTGCCTCATCTTCAGTAAACTCTGGACCGCCCGGCTCAGAGAGATTTCTGTAACTTAGATATTGCATAGAATGGCATGCTGCACATACCTCAGTATAAACTTGATATCCTCTTTGCAATGACGCCCTATCATATTTTCCAAATAAACCTTTGAATGTCCAATCTGTCTTTAATAGCTTTGGTGTTTCTGCTGAAATAGAGCTATTTTGTGAGAAAAATATCGTGAGAATAATTATAAATGTACTTATAAATTTCTTCACCCTAAACTCTTTAAATTGATTTCAGTTTTATCTTCTCTAACACTTCTCGTAGCCAACGCTGATCCTGCTAAAACTGGTTCAGTTATATTTAGTGGTACAGGATTAGTTTTTTCTGTCCAGCCTAAGACTGGTAAAACAATTAAAAAATGCAAAAAGTAGTATGCTGTAGCTACTCTAGCTACAAGTAAGTACAAACCCTCAGCTGGCATCGCACCAACATAGCCTAAGACTAGAACATCAATTACTAATATCCAGTAGAACTGTTTGTAAAGAGGTCTGAATACTGCAGATCTAACTTTGGATGTGTCTAACCAAGGTAAGGCTGCTAATATTAATATTGCTGAGAACATAGCAATTACACCCATTAATTTATCAGGAACTGACCTAAGTATTGCATAAAAAGGTAACAAGTACCATTCTGGCACTATATGTGCCGGAGTTACAAGTGGATTTGCTTCTATATAATTGTCAGCGTGTCCTAAAATATTTGGAGTATAAAAAACAAAAAAAGCAAACACTATTAAAAATAGTAATAAAGCAAATGCATCTTTAATTACAATATATGGATGAAAAGGAACCGTATCATTTGATGGTTTTTTAATCTCAATTCCTACTGGATTGTTATTTCCAGGCACATGTAATGCCCATATATGAAGAACTACTAAACCTAATATTAAAAATGGAATTAAATAATGTAGAGCATAAAATCTTGTTAATGTTGGGTTATCTACTGAGTAGCCGCCCCATAGCCAAGTAGTAATTCCCTCACCAATAAAAGGAATTGCACTAAATAAATTTGTTATCACTGTGGCTCCCCAATAACTCATTTGACCCCACGGAAGAACATAACCCATGAAAGCGGCCGCCATCATTAGCAAATAAATAATTATTCCTATTATCCAAATTATTTCTCTTGGAGATTTATATGAGCCATAAAATAAAGATCTGAAAATATGAATATAAACTGCTAGAAAAAACATAGATGCACCGTTTGCATGGACATATCTAATTAACCAACCATAATTAACATCTCTCATTATATGTTCAACACTTGCAAAAGCTAATTTTGTATCCGCAATGTAATGCATTGCTAAAACTAGACCTGTTACAATTTGTGTTATTAAACAAAAAGTTAGAATTCCTCCAAATGTCCACCAGTAATTTAAATTTTTTGGAGTTGGATAATCAGTTAGGTGATTTGCAAGTGTTAATAAGGGTAGCCTGTCATTAAACCACTTTCCTAATTTTGAATTTGGTGTGTAATTACTATCACTCATATAAACTTTTATTATCCAATTTTTATTGTATTCTCATTTAAAAAAACATACTCCGGAATTTCCATATTTATTGGGGCTGGTCCTTTTCTAATCCTTCCTGAAGTGTCATAGTGTGATCCATGGCATGGGCAAAACCATCCATCATATTCTCCTTTATCTGAGAGTGGAACACACCCTAGATGAGTACAAATACCAAGCATGACTAACCACTCGGGATTTTTAACCCTGTCCTCATCTTTTTCTGGATGTTTTAATTCATCTAATGATACTGACCTTGCTTTATCAATTTCTTCTTGTGTTCTTCTTTTTATAAAAACCGGTTTACCTCTCCAAACAACTGTGATCGATTGTCCTGGCTTAACAGAGCTAACATCTACCTCTGTGCTTGCTAGAGCTTTAACAGAGGCATCTGGATTCATTTGATCTACTAAAGGCCAAACAGCTGCACCTACTCCTACAGCTCCAGCTGCTGCAGTCGCAGTAAATATGAAGTCTCTTCTGTTTTTTGGTTTTTTGTCTGACATTTAATTGTTTTATTTTTTGACTAATACATGATTTCATATAATAAAAAATATATTTTTCTATTGCAGAAATGACACAGAAAACAAGTAATACAGGCCCCAAAATAGCCCTTTATCAACCTGATATTCCACAGAATACAGCAGCTATAGTTAGAACTTGCTCATGTCTTGGTGTCAAGCTTGAAATAATAGAGCCTTGTGGTTTTCTTTTAAACGACTCAAGATTCAAAAGGGTTGTTATGGATTATATGGATATAAACACAATAAAATTCTATAAAAACTATCATGTATTTGAAGAGGCCCATGTCAATGAACGTGTAATATTAGCAACTACCAAAGCCAAAGAAACTTATACAAATTTTAAATACAAAAAAGGTGATACATTGTTATTTGGAAGAGAAAGTTCTGGTGTACCTGAAAGTTTGCATAAAAGTATTAAATATAAAATAAAGATACCAATGAGAGAAAACAAAAGATCTTTGAATCTTGCTACTTCAGCCGCTATAATTATCTCAGAAAGTTTAAGGCAAACGTTATATTAAAAATGAAAATTAATTTAAAACAAGAGTTAACTAAGCAATGGTTTAAAAATCTTCAAGAAATCATTTGTAAAAATATTGAAGAAATAGAAAATAATAAAGTTTTATTTAAAAGTAAAAAATGGATTCGAAATAAAAAGAAAAATGAAGGAGGGGGAGAGTCTAAATTGCTTGAAAATGGAAAGGTGTTTGACAAAGTTGGGGTTAATTATTCTGAAGTTTATGGAAAGTTGCCAAATGAATTCAAAGGTAAAATTCCAGGTATTTCAAGAAATACTAATTTTTGGGCTTCTGGTATATCTATTGTGATGCATATGCGAAATCCGCATGTGCCAGCTATGCATTTCAACACCCGCTATATTAATACCTCCCAAAATTGGTTTGGAGGTGGAATGGATGTAACTCCATGTTTTAAAGATTATAAATTAAAAAAATGGTTACATAAAAAGCTTAAAAAAATGTGCGATAGACACAACAAATATTATTATAAAAAATATAGTAAATGGTGTGATAAATATTTCTATCTTCCACATCGGGCGGAAACAAGAGGTATAGGAGGTATTTTTTTTGATTATAAAAAAAATAATTGGGAAAAAGATTTCAACTTTGTAAAAGATGTTGGCTTAGAATTTATTAAAATATTTAATGAAATTATTATAAAAAAAAATAAAATTAGATGGACAAAATCTGATAAAGAAATTCAATATTTAAAAAGAGGTAGATATGTTGAATTTAATCTTTTATATGATAGAGGAACAAAATTTGGTTTACAAACTAATGGTAATATAGATGCAATTTTAATGTCATTACCTCCTTTAGCAAAATGGAAATAAAATGGAAAAAGAACCAATTACAATTAATGGCCTAGAAAATTTAAAAAAAGAATTAAAATTTTTGAAAGAAACAAAAAGACCTGAAATAGTTAGCGCAATTTCGGAGGCAAGATCACATGGAGATTTAAAAGAAAATGCAGAATATCATGCCGCAAAAGAACAACAGTCCCACAATGAAGGTAGAATTCAAGAAATTGAAAACAGTATTGCTACAGCAAATGTAATTGATGTTACCAAATTAAATAATGATGGAAAAATTATATTTGGCTCAACTGTATCATTGCAGAATTTAGATACTAATGAAAAGATTGAATATAAAATTGTTGGAAAAGATGAGGCAGATCTTAAAAAAAAATTAATTTACTTTAAATCGCCAATTGGAAAAGGTTTGATTGGAAAAAATAAGGGTGATTTAGTTGAAATTAAAACACCTAATGGTATGAAAAATTTTGAGATATTTGATGTTAAATACGTTTAGATTTAACTATTTCCTCTATTTGGTTGTTTGAAATTTTAAAATTATTATTTAACCATTGATCTTCAATTTCTCTTAATATTAAACCCAACAATCTTCCCTCGCTCAAGTCAAAATTTTCAATTAAATCCTTGGCTTTAATCGGCATTACTGGAATTTTAAAGTCAATAAAATATTTTTTCAAATCTATAATGTTGTTTTTATTTTTTTTGGCTGTCAAAATCTTATAATCTAAAATATCAATTAAGTTTTGTTTTCCATTTTTAAATAAAATTTTAGTTAGATTTTCTTTAGTAAAAAAATCTTTTTTTGGCTCCTCGCTAAATATAGAATTTAAAAGACTGATTTTATCTTTTTCTTTATTAGACAAATTATATTTATAAACAAAATATTCAGAATCTTCACTTTTATCTATAATAAATAAAGACAGAACAAATCCAAAACTTTTTTTCTTTAAAATTTCATTACTTAAATTATCTAATTTGTATATTCTATTAATAAACTTAAGTTCAGGAAAAATTAATAAAAAAATCTCTTTAAGTATTTTATCAGAATTAATTTTATTAAAGTTTTCACTTGCAATTATCTTCTTTAATTCTTGTAATTGTCTATTCTTTGAAACATTTTTTAAACCAATGAGACTTTGCTTAATAATTTTTATTATATTTTTATCATGTTGAGTACTGCTATATCCCAAAAAAAATCTAATATACCTTAGAATTCTAAGATAATCCTCTTTGATTCTAGTATATGGATCACCGATAAATCTGATTACACCTTCGTTTAAATCTTTTTTCCCATTGAATGGGTCAAATAAATTTCCATCTATATCAGAATAAATTGCATTAATAGTAAAGTCTCTCCTAGAAGCATCTTCCAACCAATTATTTGTATACTCAACCTGAGCATGCCTTCCATCAGTTTTAATATCTTTTCTTAGTGAAGTTATTTCAAAACTTATATTATTTATTATTGCGGTTATTGTTCCATGCTCAATTCCAGTCTCATGAAAACTGATATTATTTTTTTTTAAAATTTCCAAAACATTTTCTGGTCTTAAATTTGTTGACAAATCTATATCATCAACTTTTTCATTTATAATCAGCTTTCTTACACTACCTCCGACAAATCGTAACTCCGCATCTTTTGAATAAGAGTTAAATGATTTAAATAATTCTCGAATTTCTTTACTTGAAGATAATTTTTTAAAGCTATCTTTATCCTTAAATAAGTCTTTTTTTGATTTAAATAATTTTTCTAAAAATTTAATCATAAATGGCTGGGGCGCTAGGATTCGAACCTAGGAATGGCGGTACCAAAAACCGCTGCCTTACCACTTGGCTACGCCCCAAAATTGGTTTCGATATAACACAAAAAAAATCTTTATATAGTTTTTGATAAAATACTCCAATAATTTTTAAAATTTTTCTTTGCTAATAATAGCGCATTTATAGCAGATTTTTTGTTTGAAAAATAAGCTACAATTGTAGATCCTGAGCCAGTCATTCTAACAAATTTGACTTGCTCAAGACTAGATAAAAAAAACTTTAATTTTCTTAAAATTGGATAAATTTTAAATGCTGGTTTTTCTAAATCATTTTGCTCATTTTTGAGTTTATCAGTTTTAAAGATATTTTTAGATATTGTGATTCTTCTTTTAGAAAAACTGCTTACTTGCTTATATATTTTTTTTGTTGAGCAACCCACATTGGGTTTTATTAATAATGCAAATAAATTAATTTTAATATCAAATTTTCTTATAGTTTTATTATTTATTAATATTGAATTTTTTCGATTTAATCCCAAAAAAACATCTGACCCTATTTGATTTGAAATATTTAAAATTTCTTTTTTTGGCAGATTTAATATTTTATTTTTTAAAAAGTAGCTTAAAACTGTTGCAGCATTCATAGATCCACCTCCAAGTCCTGACTGTTGAGGTATATTTTTAATAATTTTTATATAGTATTTTTTTTTTAATAATTTTTTTTTTTCTAAAATATATAGTAATTTCGAAATAGTATTCTTTTTTAAATTTTTTGAAAATGTTCCCTTAAAAAGAACTACATGAGTTTTTTTATTTATAGGTTTTATATAAATTTTATCATGAAAATCCAAAAAAGAGAAAATACTTTGTATTTCGTGGAGGTTATTTTTATTTTTTCCTAAAACGTTTAAAGATAAATTTATTTTTGCATAAGATTTGATGAATTTTTTTTTCATTATTGAATCTTATTTAATCCATATATTAATTTATTATTAATTTCTTTTTTTAGCTCCTGTTCAGCTTCATCCGATAATAATGCTGCTCTCCAATAATAAGTTGCCTGTAACTTCATATTTAATTTCCACATTACATCACCGTAATGATCATTCAATATTGGATCATTCGGCATTATTAATAATGCTCTTTTTAAATATTTCTCTGCAGATAAATAGTCTTCAGTTAAAAAATATGCCCAACCAACTGAGTCGATAATGTAAGGATCGTCTTCTCTTTGTTGGTATGCATTTAATAACATATCCATTGATTGATTAATTTTTATTTTTCTCTCTAGCCAACTGTAAGCTAAATAATTAAGAACATAGGGTTGGTCCGGTATTAATTCTAGTGACATTAATAAATCATTATCTGCTTTTTTATAATCTCTCATTCTTTCATAGCTTCCTCCCCTTCTATAAAGGATATCAGCATATGAGTCGGTGTCTTTACTTATGTTATCAAGTGCTAAGTTAAAAAATTCAATTGATTGATTGTAATCTTCAAAGCTCTTATAAATATTTCCTAAATCAAAATAAACTTTGGGTGATTTGATTTTTAATTTTTTAATTTTTGCATTTAAAAATTCTAAAGAATTTTCTTTTCCCTCATTTTCTTTTAAAATTTCAAATTCTTTTTTAATTCTATACCAATAGTATATTTCATCATTTTCATTAAAATTTCTTAATATTTTTTTTAATTGCTTATCTTTATTCATAAGATAAAAATTTTCTGAGGCTAAAGTCAGATTAAATTTAAATTTTGGATTCAAATAATTCGATATATTGTTAAAAAAATTAGATGCATCATAATCTTCCTGAGACGCATAAAGATTTGAGATTAAAAAAAATATTTCTGCAAGAATATCATTTTCGGACTTACAAGAAAAAATCTTTGAGAAATTTTCAAATTTTGAATTATCTATCCAATTTTTTGATTGTAACATTAATAAGGTGCTGGTTATTGGTTCTATTTTTGAAGATACTTTCTTCGCTAATTCGAGTTCATTTTTATATATTAAATTCGATATGTAAAAAAATAAGTATCTGGAATAATCCCCACTCTCTAAATTTAATAAATCAACAAAATAATTGTTAGATTTATTATCATCTAAATAACAATACTGAAAAGCAGAAATAATTTTACTCAATTTTCCGTAATTTCTTACTTCAGAAAATTTTTTATCTAAAAATAATTGATTAAAGGATTTTAAAATTTCAAAAATAATTTGTTCGTATGTATTAGGTATTATTACAATTTTCATATCTTTTAAATAATTATTTGTTTGATGAAAATTTTTATTTTTTAAAGAGTCTATGGTTAATAATAAAACCGTTTGGAAATTATCTATTTTATTTTTAGATTTAAAAAATTTAATTTGATTGATTGCCTCATGAACATTGCTGTTTAATACTAGACTTTTAATGTATTGATCAAAATAGTTGGGATAATCTCTAAGTATTACTTTTGTTGAATTAAAATAATTTATAGCTAGTTCATTATCGCCATTTTTGTGAGATACTTGTGCTGAAAAATAATTTGATAAATATCTAGGGTTGAAATTTTTATTTTCTATTGTTTTTGAAAAAGCAAAGGGATGATATAAAAAAGCTATAAGTATATATAAAATATTTAAAATTCTAATAGTCATTTTTTTAATATATGGAAATAGAGAATAAAAATCAAAATAACAATAATTTTCAAGATATGATTGATTTATTTGAAATTGATTATGTTTATGAAAATAAGCCAATTAAACGAACATTGGATAAGAGAAGTTTTGAGGATAAACAATCTTTGCTAGAAAATTTAAAAAAAAAAATTTTAGAAATTAATGATTGTGAATTAAAGAAAAGCGCCAAGCAGATGGTTTTTAACGATGGCAACCCTGAAAGTCAAATTATGATTATTGGCGAGGGTCCTGGACAAAAAGAAGATGAATTGGGAAAACCTTTTGTGGGTGATGCTGGTGCGCTCTTAAACAAAATGCTTGGAGCAATTAATATTACAAGATCAAACATTTATATTACTAATGTAGTTAATTATAGGCCCCCAAATAATAGAAAGCCAGAGCCATCAGAAATAAATAGATACTCAGTATTTTTAAGAGAACATATTAATATTATTGATCCTGAAATTTTAATACTGATGGGAAGTACAGCTATGGAGGCTTTATTTGGACAAAAATTAAAAATATCAAAAGAAAGAGGAAAATGGAAAGAGATAATAGTTAATCAAAAAACTTATCAAACAATTTTAACCTTTCATCCTGCTTATCTTTTAAGGCAACCTGAACAAAAAAAATATTCTTGGACTGATCTTAAGATGATCAGAAAAAGGATAGACGAGCTCAAAATTAGCACCTGATGAAAAAAATTATAGCTGGAGTAGATGAGGCAGGAAGAGGAAGTTTGATCGGGCCAGTTTTTGCTGCAGCTGTAATATTCAAAAAAAATATCGATAAAAAAAAAATTAAAGATTCTAAACAGCTTTCGAAAGTAAAACGATTTTGCCTCGAAAAATATATTAAAAAAAATTCTATTTGGAGCGTAAGCTCGTCTTCTTTGAAAGAAATTGAAAAGTTAAATATTCTAAATGCAAGTTTATTAGCTATGAAAAGAGCTATAAAAAAACTTAAACAAAAACCATCATTAACCTTGATTGATGGCAATAAATTACCAAATGTAAATGGCTACAAGCTAAAGTATATTATTAGAGGTGATCAGAAAGTATCTGAAATTTCAGCTGCATCCATAATTGCTAAGGTTGCAAGAGACCGTCTTATTACAAAAATGACAAAAAAATATAAAAAATATGCTTGGGATAAAAATGCCGGATACGGAACTAAAGAACATTTAAAAGCCATAAAGAAATTTGGAATAACCCAGCACCATCGAAAAACCTTTGGTCCAATACACAATATGTTGAGTCCAGATTAAATCATATAACAAGTCGAGTCCTTTTTTTTCAATCTCTGGTTGACGTGGAATCTGCGCTAGAGTCTAATTACTTTTTAAAAAATGGATGTTAAAAATTTACATAACAAACTAATTAATGGCGACAGCCTTGACGAATTAAAAAAAATTCCTGACGAAACATTTGATCTAATTTTTGCAGATCCACCATATTATTTACAATTACAAAATAGTTTACTCAGACCAGATAGCTCTAAAGTTAATGCAGTTAATGATAAATGGGATAAATTTGAAAGCTTCAATTCCTATGACAATTTTACTTACGAATGGTTAAAAGAATCTAAAAGAGTATTAAAAAAGGATGGATCTATTTGGGTCATAGGCAGCTATCACAACATTTTTAGAGTCGGTAAGTTAATACAAGATCTTGGTTTTTGGATATTAAATGATGTAATTTGGAATAAAAATAATCCAATGCCAAACTTCAGAGGTACAAGATTTACTAATGCTCATGAAACATTAATTTGGGCATCAAAAAGTAAAAAATCAAAATACACATTCAACTATCAATCAATGAAGGCTTTCAATGATGATTTACAAATGAGATCTACATGGAGTCTGCCTATATGTAATGGAAAAGAAAGATTAAAAGAAAATGGAGCAAAAGTTCATTCAACTCAAAAACCAGAATCATTGCTGCATAGAATATTATTAGCATCTTCAAATAAAAATGATTTTATTTTAGATCCTTTTTTAGGCTCAGGAACAACTGCTGTAGTTTCAAAAAAATTAGGACGATCTTATTTTGGAATAGAAAAAGAAAAAAAATATCTTGAAGCAGCAAACAGAAGAGTAAAGAATACTAATATAATTAAAGATGAATATTTAGATACAGTCCAAAATAATAAGTCAAAACCTAGAATACCTTTTGGATCGCTAATAGAACTAGGAGTAATTAAACCTGGAACAGAAATTTATGATCAAAAAAAAAAGTTTTTTGCAAAAGTTATGGTTGATGGAAGCATCAAGCATAAAAAAAATGAAGGATCTATTCACAAAGTTGCAGCTAAAATTTTAGGAGCCGAAAGCTGTAATGGTTGGACTTATTGGCACTATCAGGTTGGAAACAGTTTAAAGCCTATTGATGAACTTAGGCAGCGCTTAAGACCTGTAACCTAATTATTATAAATTTTACCTAAGTAATTCTCTAAAAAAGATTCATTTTTAGAAATATATTTCAAAACAATGTTTCTAAAAAAAATATTTAATGGATGTGATAAATGGAAAGCAAAGTGATTAATTGAGGATCTAGAATTTATCTGTTTAGTCTTAGAAATTCTTGTTTTGTAATAGCTTGTAGAATTATTTGTAAGATCTGTAAACAGTTCATAGGCAGCCTCGATTGATTGAGATGCTCCTTGTGCAAATGAAGGTGGAAATGAAAAAAATGCGTCACCAGTTAAAAAAATATTTTTAGATTGGGGTATATGAATTTTTTTGCTTACAAAAATTGGAAAGCATTTAATTTCTTTAACAATCTCAGTTAAATTTAAATTTGATTTATCAGAAATTTGTTTAATCAAATTATGTGTGAATATTTTGTCATTAAATAAATTTCTGTTTGAAATTTCAGATTCACTTAATTGTTTTCTTATAATAGATATAAAATTAAACTCATTATTTTGATTAATAGGATAAATTACAACATGAAAATTTGGACCTAGATATAACGAAATATCTGCGTTTTTAAAATTATGAATATGCCCTCTTAATGCAATTGAATTAAAATATTTTGGTAAACCTTCTTTTTTAAATAATATTTCTTTAGTTTTTGAATAAACTCCATCTGCTGCTACTAAATAATCGAATTCCTCTGTATTTTTATCTCTAAAAGATAATGTTAACTTCTCACGTTCTTTAATATCTATAAGATCTGAATCAAAAATTATTTTTTCTTTAGGTATATTGCTTAAAAAAAATTTAATTAATTTAGATCTTTTTAATGTGGTATACCTATTATTATCAAAGTTAAATTGTGATAGGTTAATATCACATATTTTTTTTAGAGTACTTATATCAAAAAAATTTACGTTTTTTGGAAAATAAACATCGTTTGAATTTATTTTTTCAAAACCTAATTTATTTAATAAATTTACACTATTAACAGAAAGTTGTATTCCATAACCATCTGTTAAATCTAATGAATTTTTTTTTTCAAAAATTTTATAAGAGAAAGAACTATACTTTTCTAAAAGATTAGCCAGGAATAGCCCAGAAATTCCTCCTCCTAAAATCGCTATATTTTTCATTTTACTGTAACACAGAATTAAATATTTTTTTTGTGAATGATGGCAAAATATATTTATTTATATTAGTTTTGTCTATTAAAAGACTGTCTTTTGTCTTTTTAAGTTTATTATTTTTATTAATAATAATTTTCATATTCATATTAGAAATTTTTATATTTATTTTTTTACTTAATGAGTATTTAAATTTTTTTTCGTTTATTTCATTCATTGGAAAAATAACTAAATTTTTTAAAAAATTAAATTTTTTATTTTTTACCAGTAAATATTTATTATTATGTCTATAAATAGTGGCTTCAAAATACTTTGTTTTGTTAAATTTATTTTTAGATTTTATTAAAAAATCTTTTCTCTTATAGGCTTTGCAGTCAAGAATAAGTGGACATACATCACAAGATGGCAATGTTGGTTTGCAAACTAATGCACCTATTTCCATTATCGCTTGAGCATAATCACTAGATCTTTTAGAATAATTAAAAAATTTTTTTTTTTTAATTAAATTTTCTTTTGTAGTTTCTTTTTCCGTCTTAAGTAAAAAAATTCTCTTTATTATTCTCTCAACATTTCCATCCATTGGTATATGGGGCTTGTTATGAGCAATGGCTAAAATAGATCTAGAGGTATATTCGCCTATGCCTGGCAGAGATTTAAGTTTTTCAATGTCTTTTGGTAATTTTCCATTATGATCCTCATATATTTTAATTGCAGTCCTTTTTAAGTTTCTTGCTCTAGAGTAATATCCAAGCCCTTCCCAATTTTTTAAAATTCTTTGATCATTTGCTCTAACTAAAGATTTTAAATTAGGAAAGTTTTTAATAAAATTTTCAAAATAAGGTATCACAGTTTTCACTTGTGTTTGTTGAAGCATAAACTCACTAACTAATGTGAAATATTCTCTATTTTTAGTTGTGGTTTTTTTTCTCCAAGGAAGTATACGCTTATTATTATCGTACCATTTTAAAATTTTATTTGGTATGTTTGACTCTCGCATATGAATTCAAAAAATTATAACAAGAATAACAGAAAATTTATACAAGGTCTTAGATCATTTAAAGACATTTTGCCTTCAAAGATAAAAAAGATTATTAATAAAAAAGGTCAAATTTATTCCGGAATATTAGATAATTGGAGATATTTTGTTGGTAATGATTTATTTGAGATTAGTTTTCCTAAATCCTTTAAAAATGAAAATAAGCTTGGATCTAGCTGTCTTACAATAATGATAAAAAGGGGCAACGAGGTGAATTTCGAATATTCTAAAAATTTGGTTATTGAAAAAATTAATTCTTTTTTTGGTTATGAGGCAGTTCAGAATATAAAATTAATATCTTTTGAAGAAAAAAATGAAGAATTCAAAGAAAAAAGGATCAACAATGATGTGACAAAAAACAAATTTAAAAAGCAAATTTCAGATATAAAAAATGATAAAATTAAAAGTTCACTTATAGAATTAAGTAAAGTATTTAAAAAAAAATGAAAAAAATTTTATTTTTGTTATTGTTTGTTTTAGTATTTAATACAGACTTAAATGCAAATGAAGATGTCAAAAGAATTTATGAAGGTGATAAAAACTCTAAAATAACTATTTTAGTATATGAATCTCTTACTTGCTCTCATTGCGCTAAATTTCACTCTGAAATTTATCCAAAATTAAAAAAGAATTTTATTGATAAAGGGTATGTAAAATTAGAGTATAGGAACTTTCCTTTAGATCTTGCAGCATTCAATGCAGCAAAAGCTGCGCACTGTAAAGGTAGCAACGGAGAAGAAATTTTACACTTTCTTTATACAAATCAGGATGAATGGGTAAAAGGAAGTACAATTGAAGACTTAAACGAGAACCTTGAAAAAATATTGAATGCTAAGAATTTTGGCATTGATTATAACCAGTGTATTAATAATAAAAAAATTGAAGACTTTGTTTTAGAAGATCGAATCGAGGGAGTAAAGAAATACAACGTGAGCGCTACTCCAACTTTGATTATCAATGAAGAAAAGTTTGAAAAAACGCTAACCTATAAAAATTTAGAAAAAACTTTAGAAAAACTGTTATAAGTTTATTCATGGAGTTTAAAAAAATCCAATTAAATGGATTTAAATCGTTTTCTGAAAAGACAACCTTTTTAATTGAAAAAGGACTAACGGGCATTGTGGGACCTAATGGCTGTGGAAAATCAAATATAGTGGAGTCTTTAAGATGGTGTATGGGAGAAACTTCTGCGAAAAGTATGAGGGGCTCGGGCATGGAAGATGTTATTTTTTCAGGAACATCAAATAAACCATCTAAAAATATTGCTGAGGTAAGAATTAATATTTCAAATCCAGAAAAATCTGGATCTTTTCAATTTAAAGAAATGGAAGAGATAGAAATTAGAAGAAAGATTGAAAGAGATAAAGGTTCTAGATTTTTTGTAAATGAGAAGGAAGTTAGGGCTAAAGATGCTCAAATGTTTTTTGCTGACCTTTCGACTGGAGCACATTCTCCTTCGATAATTAGCCAAGGAAGAATCGGATCATTAGTAACAGCAAAACCTCAAGATAGAAGAGCAATATTAGAAGAAGCAGCTGGAATTTCAGGATTACATGCAAGACGACACGAGGCAGAACTAAGATTAAATGCAGCAGAAAATAATTTAAAGAGAGCTGATGAGTTAAGAAGACAATTAGAAAAACAATTAAATAGTTTAGAAAAACAAGCTGAAGAAGCAACGAAATATAAAAATATATCTGATGAGATAAAAAAAGTAGAAGCTGGATTATATTTCTTAAAAATAAGGGAAATTGAAAATGAAATTAATGTTGAAAATGAAATTAATGCTGATGCAGAGAAAGAATTTTCATTATTTAATGAAAAAATATTAGACTTAGATAACTTAATAAAAAAACTAGAAGATGAAATACGTCCAATAAGAGATAATAATTTAGAAATAATTTCAAGAATACAAAGGTTAAATTTAGAATTACAAAATCTAGATGAAGAAACAGAAAGAATGGCCAATGAGATAGAAGCAACCAAAATATCATTAAAAACAATTGATGAGGATGAAGATAGAGAAAAAAGTATAGTAATTGATGCTAATTCAAACCAAAAAAGATTAAATGATGAAAAAGATAAATTAGTTGAAATAGATTCTAAATATTATGAAACAGAAAAACAATCTGAGCAAGATTTAGAAGTAGCTAAAATTAATCTGAAAAATGAGGAAGAAAAAATAAATATTTTGTTAAACTCACTAAGCGCAGGTAAAGTTGTGGACCATAAAAATTCTCTAGAGGAAATAAGAAAAATTTTAAATGAAACTATTGAATGTATTGATAAAAACCAAATACAACAAGCTAGGGAGAATTTGAATAATATTAACGTCAATTTATCTTATATAATTCAAAAAATATCTGATGAAAATGATGATGAAGGAATAATAAAAATAAATTCAAAAAATGAAACAATAAAAAAATTACAGCACGAATATACAATAACCTATAGTAAAAATCAGAGTATTAAAGATGAGTCCATGAAAAGAAAAGAAAGAATCAGTAATATTGATACAGAAATTGAAAGTTGGAAAAATCTTTTAGTAAATTCTGAAAAAATGATTATTCAGTTGGCAGATAGAAAACAAAAGTTAAATATAAAACTATCTGATCTCGAAAAACAACCTAACCTAAATGCAGAGAAAAAAGGTCAAATTTCTGAAAATCTTAGAATTTCAGAAAATGAAAAAACTAATAATGTAGCTAAAATAAATACCTTAGAACAACAACTAGAAGAAAATAAAAAGAAGTTGAACGAAATTAAAGAAAGCTCTATTGGTGTTAGAGAAAAAAGAGCCAGTGCAAATGCAACTATAGTTGGATTAAATAAAAGAAAAAGTGATTTAATCGAAAGAGTTGAGAGTGAATTGGATATTAAAGAAGAAAATCTTTTAGAATTTTCAAATTTAGAAAAAGAAGATGAGTTCCCAGATACAGTTACTCAAGAAGAATTGTTAGATAAGAAAAAAAGAGATAGAGATAATTTAGGTTCTGTGAATTTAAGAGCAGATGAAGAAACAGGTAAATATAAAGATGATATTAATAAAATGGAGAAAGATAGAGAGGACATTGTTTCTGCAATAACAAAACTTAAAGATAGTATTAATGAATTAAACCAAAAAGGTAGAGAAAGACTCTTAGATGCGTTTGATAAAGTAAATCGTAAATTTAATGAAGTTTACACTAAACTCTTTAACGGAGGAAATGCAAAACTTGAACTTGTTGATTCTGAAGATCCCTTAGATGCTGGATTAGATCTTTTAGTTAGTCCTCCGGGTAAAAGACTTCAATCAATTACACTTCTGTCTGGAGGTGAGCAGGCCTTAACTGCATTATCTCTAATTTTTGCAGTGTTTCTTACAAACCCAGCGCCAATTTGTGTTCTTGATGAGGTAGATGCTCCTTTAGATGACGCAAACGTTACAAGGTTTTGTAATTTACTTGAAGAATTAACAAGAATAACAACAACAAAATTTATTATTGTTACACACCATGCTTTAACAATGTCAAAAATGGATCGACTTTATGGAGTTACAATGCCAGAGAAAGGCATCAGTCAGCTGGTTTCCGTAGATTTACAAAAAGCTGAAAGCTTAGTTGCTTAAAATGCCTGAGGATCTGAAAACTCGCTTAAAAATTGCAAAAAATAAATTTAAGGAGAAAAATCCTTCAGCAAAAGATGACAAAAAATCAAGCTTTGGTAAGGCTTTTCAGCTTAGTACAGAGCTAGTATCTGCGGTATTAGTAGCCACAATTATAGGGTTTATTTTAGACAATTGGTTTGATACTAAACCGTGGTTAATAATATTATTTTTTTTTATTGGTGTGGCAGCAGGAATTATGAATGTTGTCAGATCAGCAAAAAAAATGCAGAAAGACTAAATAAAAATGGCAGCAAACCCGATGACTCAATTCAATGTATACAGAATTGGGCCTGAAATCAAAATTGGTGAAATTGATATATCTTTCACAAACGCTAGCTTATTTATGGTAATCAGCACTATCACTATACTTCTAATATTTAATTTTGGAGCAAAAAAAAAATCAATTATTCCAACTAAGCTACAATTGCTTGGCGAATTAAGTTATTCTTTTATTTCGAAAATGATAAGTGATACAGCGGGCTCAAAAGCAAAGCCCTATTTTTCTTTCATATTTTCACTATTCATGTTTGTATTATTTTGCAACATGCTAGGAATGATACCTTATACATTTACAGTAACTAGTCATATTATTGTAACTTTTGTATTGGCAGCTTTTATTTTTGTTGGAGTAACAATTATAGGATTTATAAAACACGGATTAGGATATCTAAAATTATTTGTTCCTAGTGGAGTACCTATGGTTTTGTTACCATTAATAGTAGTTATAGAAATTATTTCATACTTAAGTAGACCAATTAGTCTTTCAGTAAGATTATTTGCTAATATGATGGCGGGACATACAATGATGAAAGTATTCGGAAGCTTCGTTGTGAGCTTAGGAATAGTGGGAGGGTGGCTTCCACTTAGTTTTTCGGTTGCACTTACTGGTTTAGAAATTTTAGTAGCATTTCTACAGGCATATGTATTTGCAATTTTAACATGTATCTATTTGAATGATGCATTAAATTTACACCATTAAATTATTAAAGGAGGATATAATGGAACTAGAAGCAGCAAAAATGATTGGAGCAGGACTGGCAGCTATTGCTCTAGCAGGAGCAGGAGTTGGAATAGGAATTATTTTTGGTAATTACCTATCAGGGGCGATGAGAAACCCTTCTGCAGCTCAAAAACAATTTCCAAACCTATTGTTAGGTTTCGCATTAGCAGAAGCAACAGGATTATTTGGTTTGGTTGTTGCGTTAATTATTTTATTTGCATTTTAATTAATGTTTAAAAAAATAATATTTGAAACTCTGGCTGTATATTTTTTATTAATAAATTTTATACAAGCAGCTGAAAGTGGAGGCATGCCTCAGCTTGATCCAGAATTTTGGTTTTCACAAATATTTTGGTTAGTTATAACTTTCGGAATTTTATATTTAGTTTTATCTAAATTAATCTTGCCAAAAATTAGTGATAATCTTGAAACAAGAAAATCACAAGTTTTGGATAATTTAGAGCTAGCTGAGAAACAAAGAAGCGATAGTGAGGCTAAATTAAAAGAATTTGATAATATTATTTTAAAATCAAAAATTGACGCAAAAAATCTATTTAATGAATCAAGAAAAAAATTATTAAATGATATAAACAATAAAAGACAAAAACTTGAGAAAGAAATAGATAAAGAATTAAAAATCGTAGAAGCAGATATTGAGGAGCTTAAAAAAAAATCTCCTGATAAAATAAATAAAATTGCAGTTGAAACCTCTTCGGATTTAATCAATCAATTAATCGGTGGTAATATTAATAACAGCAGTATTACAGCAATAGTAAGCGATATCGCAAGTAAAAATAAAAATTTATGACTTTTGACGCAACATTTTGGGTAGCAGTATCATTTTTTATTTTTGTTGGAGTTTTGATTTATCTAAAAGTTCCAAGCAAAATAAATGAGTTATTATCTAATATGATCAATGGTATCAAAAAAGAAATTGATGAGAGTGAAAAACTAAGAGCAGAAACAAAAACGATGCTTGACGAAGCTCAAAAGAAACTGGACACAGCTGATAAAGAAGTAAGTAGAATTTTAAAACAAGCAAAAGACGATAGTGAAAAACTTGTACTAGAAATGAATGAAAAATTTTATAATTCATCTGAAATAAAGAAAAACGCTGCTCAACAAAAAATAAACCAAATGAAGGAAAGTGCTATTAAAGATATAAAAAATACCTCGATCCAGATTGCTGTAGAGTCAGTTAAAAAAATCATCTCAACATCTGTCGATAAATCAAAACTCGACAATCTTTTTGATAAAAATCTAGAAGAAACTAAAGCTGAATTAAAAAAAATTAATTCTTAAAATTTAACTTATTTAGGTTAAATTTATATATTATGAATTCAATAATAATAGGCTCTGGGTTTGGTGGTATTGCAGCTGCACTTCGTCTAAAAGCAAAAGGCCATAATGTTATATTAATTGAAAAACACAAAGACCTTGGCGGCAGAGCAAGAGTATTTAAAAGAAATGGTTTTACTTACGATGGCGGGCCAACAGTTATAACAGCTCCATATCTAATAAATGAATTATTTGAGTTGTTTAAAAAAGATACAAATGATTACATAAAACTACAGCCTCTTAAAACTTGGTATCAATTTGTGTTTGAAGATAAATCAAGATTTAATTATTCAGGAAATGAAACTGAAATGAAAAGTCAAATTGGAAAAATTGATAGTAATGATGTTGAAGGATATTCAAAATTAGTTAAATTTACAAAAAAAATTTTTGACAAAGGTTTTACTGAACTTGCTGATATACCATTTAATAAACCTTTAGTAATGATGCAACAATTGCCAGCATTATTAAAATTAAAAAGTTATAAATCAGTTTATTCTTTAGTTTCTTCGTTTATAAAAAATGAAAAATTAAGAAGAATGTTAAGCATGCATCCACTATTGGTTGGTGGAAATCCTTTCACAACAACATCAATTTATGGATTAATATTATATTTGGAGAAAAAATGGGGAATACATTATTCAATGGGTGGGACAGGAAACATTATAAATGGTCTAGAAAAATTAATGAATGAAGTTGGAATTGAAGTTATCAAAGGTCATGAGGTTAAAAAGATAATTTTAGATAACAAAAAAATTACAGGTGTTGAATTAGATAACAAAAAAAATATAAGTGCAAATTATATTATATGCAATGCAGATCCTCCTGCAGTTTATGAAAGCTTGTTAAATAAAGATAAAAATAATTCTTTTTTATTTAATTGGAAAAAAAATAGAATGGAATATTCAATGGGATTATTTGTCTATTATTTTGGAACAAAGAAAGTTTATGATGATGTTGAGCACCATACAATTAAGTTTGGAAATAAATATAAAGAACATCTAGAAGATATTTTTGAAAATAAAAAATTAAATAATGATATTAGTTACTACCTGCATAGACCATCTGCGACTGACAAATCAATGGCTCCCGATGGTCATGATTGTTTTTATGTTCTTGTTCCAGTGCCCAACAATCAATCTAATATCAATTGGGAGATTGAGGGAGAAAAAATGAAAAATTTAGTTATCGATAAGATGGAGAATGATCTAATGCCTGAACTAAGAAAAAATATTGTTGAAGATTTTTATTTAACCCCTGATTATTTTGAAAAAGATCTTAACACTAAATATGGTTCGGGATTTTCAATTCAACCAAAATTTACTCAATCTGCTTACTTTAGATTTCATAACAAATCAGAAGTTTATGAAGGTCTTTACTTTGTGGGCGCAGGTACTCATCCAGGCGCAGGAGTACCCGGTGTTCTTTCATCTGCAAAAGTTTTGGATAAAATAATTTAATGAAAGAAAAAAACTATCTAGCTCTTTTTGCCAAATCATTTAATTGGGCAGGTTTTTTTTTACCTAAAAATATTTATCATGACTGTTCAAAACTTTATGCGTTTTGTAGAGTATTAGATGATTTGGTTGATGAAAAAGAAAGTCTAGAATTAAGAACTGAAAGATTTAATAAAATCCGACACTTTTTTAATAAGGCATATGAACAAAATGATGAAAATAGTAAATTAATAGATCAATATGAACATGGTACGATTATTAATGAAATGATTGTCATCGCAGATAATAACAGGATCAAAAAAATAATTTTAGATGATCTTATTGAAGGAGTTGGTTCTGATTTAAAAACAAAAGTTCATTTAAGATCAGTAAAAGATTTACTGGTCTATTCATATAGAGTTGCTGGAACTGTTGGTCTAATGATGGCAAAAATATTAAACGTAAATGATACAAGATGTTTGAAAGGAGCTATTGATTTAGGGATTGCAATGCAACTAACAAATATAGCCAGAGATGTAATTGAAGATAAAAAAATGAAAAGGCAGTATATCAAATCAGACTTTGAAAATATCGAAGCAACTTTGAAACTAGCTGACATGTTTTATGAAAGTTCATTTAGTTCTATTAAAAAAATTCCATTAAAATATAGGTTTGCAATAATTGTAGCTAGGAGAGTTTATAGGCAGATTGGAAGAAAGATTTTGAGCAAAGGAAATATGGAAAATTATGAAAAATCTGGAAAAATATATGTAAATAATTTTGGTAAATTATTCCAAACATTTTTATCTTTATTTGATTTAATATTTCTTTTTTTAAAAAAAACAGAACCTCATCAAAGAAAAAGAGAGCATGAGATTATTAGCGAGGATGTAAATCTTGATGAAAGAATTTGATTATGTAATTTTAGGTGGTGGTTGTGCGGGTCTGTCATTGGCCTATGAATTGGATATTAATAATAAAATTAAAAATAAAAAATTAGCGATTGTTGAAATTAGAGATGAATATAAAAGAGATAAGACATGGTCATTTTGGAAAGTTAATAACCATAACTTTGATGATTGTATAATCAAAACTTGGAATAATTTTTCTATAAATTCTAAATCAGGATCACATAAAGTTTTAAATAGAGATTATCCATACCAAACAATAGATAGTGGATTATTTTATAATAAAATTTTAAATAAAATTAGACAAAACAAAAATATTGAATTTTTTAAAAATATAAATCAATTAAATTTAAATAATTCTATTATATTCAATAGCATTCCTGCTAAGGAAAATTATGAAGGAAAAATTTGGCAACATTTTAAGGGAATAGAAATTGAAACGTCTAAAAATATTTTTGACGATAAAATATTTAACTTGATGGATTTTGATTGTGATCAAAGAGACAATGTACATTTTTTTTATACTTTACCATTTACAAAAAATAAAGCTTTGATTGAAACTACCTGGTTATCAAAAATGGATAACAAGTCATTAAAAGACTATGATGCTCAATTGGAAAAATATATTGAAGAAACTCTTAAAATAAAAAATTATAAAATTAATTATCAAGAGGAAGGTGCTATTCCTTTATTTTACCCTATTTATCAAATTGAGAAAAATAAAATTAATATTGGATCTGCGGGAGGCATGACTCGTCTGAGCACAGGGTATACTTTTCTAAATATACAAGATCATAGTAAATACATAGTAAATAATATTGAAAAAATTCAAAGTTCAAAGCCTTATCATATTGGAAAAAAATATGAATTTCTTGATAATGTATTTTTAAATGTTTTAAAAAAATACCCAGATAAAATGCCAGAAATATTCTTAAATATGTTTAAAGCTCCATCTAAAACGATTATAAAATTTTTATCAAATAAAAGTAATATTTTTGAAGATATAGGAATAATTTTAAAAATGCCAAAATGGATTTTTATTAAAAATATTTTTTAATTCATATGAATAAAATAAATTTTTATCACTCATTAATATTTTTTAATTCGTGTATTTTTTTATCTG
The DNA here is from genome assembly GCA_902594655.1 of uncultured Pelagibacteraceae bacterium. GTDB lineage: Bacteria > Pseudomonadota > Alphaproteobacteria > Pelagibacterales > Pelagibacteraceae > Pelagibacter. The sequence continues at coordinate 18,903 of CACJMW010000007.1, read as the reverse complement.
CCTTTGAGTATTTAAGAGACAACAACTTACTTATTTTTTCTTTATTCTTAATATTAAGTCTTGGAATATCACATGGAGCTTTGGATCACACAAAAGGAAAAAAACTGATAAAATTACTTAATTATAAGTCGACTATTACATTTTATATTTTATATATTTTTACAGGATTAAGTATAATTTTTTTATGGCTTATGTTTCCTAAAATCTTATTACTAGTTTTTTTAATTGTTGCATCTTTTCATTTTGGAAAGGAAGATTCTGAATTCATTAGTTATAAGCCGGGTCATAATTTGATTTATTTTTTAAAAGGTTCTTTAGTAATTACGGCTCCTTTATTATTTCACAAAACTGAAACTTTAGAGATTTTTAATAACTTAAACTTTAACATTTCGCAGAGCTATTTGATTTCTGATCAGTTTTTATGTCTATTTATAATTGTTAGTTTTTTTGCAAATATTTTAATTTCGTCGAATAAACAAATAGAAATCAAATCAATTTTAATTATGGATTTTATGTCAATCTTACTACTAAACTATTTTTTAACTCCAGTGCTAGCATTTACGATTTACTTTTGTTTTTTACATTCAATTAGACACTCTTTTAAGTTATCAAATGAACTTAATAAAAATAATTTTATAAAGGGATTTAAAGAATTTATAATAAAAGCAATGCCATTAACAATTTTGACTGCTATTTTGTTCTTAATATCACTATTATTTTTAAAGAATAATTATTTTTTGGATAGTGCTATATCAAAAGTAATATTTATTGGTTTGGCCTCTTTGACCTTTCCGCATATATTGCTGGAATATTTAATTGAGAATAATGAATAAGCATAAAATAAAAATTTTGCTAGCTGCACCCAGAGGTTTTTGTGCTGGTGTGGATAGAGCAATTGAAATAGTAAAAAAAAGTATAGATAAATTTGGTGCACCTGTTTATGTAAGACACGAAATTGTTCATAATAAACATGTTGTAGAAAGTCTAAAAAAAATTGGAGCTATTTTTGTTGAGGAACTAAGTGAGATAAAAGATAAAACTAGACCAGTTATATTTTCTGCACATGGTGTTCCAAAATCTGTTCCAACAGAAGCAGAAGATTTGAAGATGACTTATGTTGATGCAACTTGCCCTTTGGTATCAAAAGTTCATCGAGAAGCTGAAAATTTACATAAAGCAGGAAGTCATATTTTATTAATTGGTCATAAAAACCATCCAGAGGTTGTAGGAACTATAGGTCAGCTACCAAATGGATCTATAGACTTAATTGAATCAATTGAGGATGTTGAAAACTATAAAACTACAAAAAAGAATATAGCTTATGTTACACAAACAACTTTATCTGTAGATGATACAAAAGACATTATAAACAAATTAAGAACTAAGTTTCCTAAAATCAAAGAACCAAAGAAAGAAGATATTTGTTATGCAACAACAAACAGGCAAAGTGCAGTTAAAAATATTGCTAAGTTGTGTGAAATGTTTTTTGTTATAGGCAGTAGAAATTCATCAAATTCTGTAAGGCTAGTTGAAGTAGCTAAAAACTCAGGATGTAAAAATTCGTCTTTAATACATTCAGAAAGCACTACTCCATATGAACAAATTAATAAGTGCAACACTATTGGTATCTCATCGGGAGCATCTGCCCCTGAAATTTTAGTTAGTAATTTCATAAGCAATCTTAAAGAAAAATATGAAGTTGAAATTGAGGAAGTTGAAATTATAAAAGAAGATATAGTTTTTAAAATTCCAAAAAAATTAAACTAATGGCTGTTTATACAAAAATTAATCGAACTGAAATACAAATAATTGAGAATAAATTTAATATAGGAAAAATTTTAAGTTTTTCAGGCATTAAAAAAGGAATTGAGAATACAAATTACCTCATAAAAACTAAAAGAGCGAATTACATTTTAACTATTTTTGAAAAGAGAGTTGATGCAAAGGATTTGCCTTTTTTTATGAAGTTAATGTATGGTCTTTCAAAACTAAAAATTAAATGTCCAGAGCCAGTTAAATCAATAAATGGACAACATCTTATAAAATTAAAAAATAAAAACGCTTGCATTGTAAGCTTTCTAAACGGAAAAGATAAAAGAAACTTATCACCAAAAGATTGCTTTATTGTAGGAAAAAATATAGCTAAACTACATAATGCATCAAGAAAACTAAAGCTTTATAGAAAAAATGCATTGGCAGTACCTAAATTAAATAAATTACTTTCTAGTATAAATAAAAAAATAGACAAAGTTCAAAACAATATTTTAAGTAACATGAGGAATGAATATAAGTTTTTAAAAAAATCTTGGCCAAAAAACTTAAATTCTGGAATTATCCATTGTGACTTATTTATTGATAATATTTTTTTCTACAAAAAAAAATATTATGGACTTATAGATTTTTATTTTTCAGCAAATGACTTTTTGGCTTATGAACTTTCGATTTGTATTAATGCTTTATGTTTTAATAAAAAAGGAAAAAAATATTTTTTAAATAAAAACAAATCTACAAATTTGATTAAAGGATATGAAAGCATTCGGAAGCTAAATAATAGCGAGAAGAAAAATTTTAATATACTTTGTAGAGGTTCAGCGCTTAGATATTTACTAACAAGAGCATATGATTATTTAAATACTCCAAAAGATGCTTATATAAAAATTAAAGATCCAAGAGAGTATATTCAAAAATTAAAATATCATCAGAACATAAATAATTTTAGGGATTATCTAAAATAATGATAAAAATTTATACAGACGGTTCCTGTATAGGAAATCCAGGCAAAGGTGGTTGGGCAGCAATAATAATAAATGATGGAAAAAAGATTGAAATAAAAGGAAGCAAAAAAGATACAACAAATAATCAAATGGAATTATTGGCACCGATCAAAGCTCTAAAAAAAATTCCTAAAGGCAGCAAGGTTCAAATTTTTACAGACTCTAAGTATGTAAAGTCAGGAATAACAGAGTGGATTCTAAGTTGGAAAAAAAATGGATGGAAAACTGCTAGTAAACAAAAAGTTAAAAATAAAGATCTTTGGGTGGAGCTAGATTTGCTTGTAAATGAATTTGATATTAAATGGAGTTGGGTAAAAGCGCATTCAACTGATAAGTTAAATAACGAAGTTGATTTAATTGCTAGAGGAGCGGCAAACTTATAATCAAAACTCCTAGCAACACTGAAACTTTTCAAAAAGATATATTTTATGGTACTATCTAACCGAGGGAATTAAACAAAACGCCCTCAAAGAAAGGAGTAAATATGGAAAAAGAAATGCTTGCAATAGCAAGAATTAAATCTGGTGAAGGGAAATTTGAAAAGTTTATGGGATTTATGCAGTCAGATGAGGGAATGGCAGTAAGAAAGACAATTGCCCATGTTGAAAAAACAGTTCCTGGAATAGCACCAGATAAAAGCTATGTTATGTTTAAAGTTTCGGTTCATAATGAAGAAGAAATGAAGAAATTTGCTTCAGGCAATAATCCTATAGCAAAACCTATTTTTGATGAATGTATCGAAATAGTTCAAATGTATGAATTGAGCCCAGTTAAACTTTAAATTTGAAATATTAAATTAAAGGATCTCTAAAATGCTTTCTGCTGAGGTCAGACCGCATTGTTTAGTTTCTTTTTCAACTTGAATTTTTAAAACCTTTAAATTTTCAATGACCATTGCATAACGATTTGATCTAATACCCATTCCTTTTGAATTTCTATCAACTTCTGCGCCGATTGCTTTTGTGAATAATAAATATGGATCTGATAACATTTTAATTTTATCTTCTGTATTATTAGCATCTCCCCAAGCATTCATTACATAAGGGTCATTTACCGATATACAAAATATATTTTTTATTCCTTTTGCTTTTATTTTATCAGCATTTGCTACAAAACCTGGAAGATGAAGTTTTGAGCAGGTTGATGTAAACGCCCCAGGCAAACCAAACAAAATAATTTTACCATTGCCTAAAATCTCACTTAATTTATTTTGTTTAGGTTCTCCATCAATTAAGTGAAAAATTTCAGTATCTGGTATTTGATCTTTTATTTTTAGTCTCATATCGAATTCATTACATAGTTTTTTACTTTTTCTAAATCGTTTGGAAGAACTTCAAATTTTTCTTCTCGATCATTAACAAATTTAAGACTATCTGGTAGATTCTCAGTTTTTGAAATTGCATCCTCTATTGCTTTTGGAAATTTGCAAGGATGTGCGGTTGACAATACAACGCAATTTTTTTCTAATCCAAGTTTTCTTACAGCTCCAATACCAACTGCAGTATGAGGATCAACTACTTTTTGGTTTTCATCGTTAATTATCTTTATCATTTCAATAGTTTCATTTTCATCAAGCATCTCAGAAATAAAATTCTTTTTGATCTCGTCTAAATCACTTTTTTCGATTTTATATGTATTGTTTTTAATCTTACTCATTACATCCTTTGTGACATCTGAGTTGCAATCTTTTACATCATATAAAAGCCTTTCAAAGTTACTTGCTATCTGAATATCCATACTTGGTGTATTTGTTTCCTCTACTTTCTTTTGAGTATAATCTCCAACAGATATTGCCCTGTGAAGTATGTCATTTTTATTTGTAGCTACGATTAATTTATTAATCGGAAGACCTAATTTTTTTGCCAAATAACCTGCATAAATATCTCCAAAGTTTCCTGTTGGAACAGAAAAAGATATAAGTTGGCCTTTTCCAACTTTAAAGTAAGCATAAAAATAATAAACTGCCTGAGCAATAATTCTTGCCCAGTTGATTGAGTTTACGCCTGACATATTAATTGTTTTAGAAAATTTTTCATCGTTAAACATTGCTTTTACTAGATTTTGACAATCATCAAAGTTACCATCTATTGCAATATTAAATACATTGCTGTCCTCGTGTATTGTCATTAGTTTTCTTTGCACTGGTGAAATTCTATTATTTGGGTGCAACACAAACACGTTTAAATTATCTTTTCCTTTTAATGCATCAATAGCAGCCGCACCTGTATCACCTGATGTTGCCACTATTATATTAATTTTTTTTTGATCATTTACTAAATGGTATTGATAAAAATTACCTATTAATTGCATTGCAATATCTTTGAATGCAAGTGTTGGGCCATGAAATAATTCTAAAACTTTTAAATTTCCTAAATTGCAGATTTTTACGACATCGTTAGATCTAAAATTTGAGTAAGATTTCGATATAGTAGAGATTAATTCATCTTTGGACATAAAATCTCCAATAAAAGGATAAATTATTTCAGATGCTAAATCATTATAACTCAGACTGTTCAGATGATTTAATTCTTCTTTACTAAAAGGTTTAATTGACTTTGGTACAAAAAGTCCTCCATCATCTGCCAAACCTTTGAGGAAAACATCCTTAAAAGTAAAGTTTTTCTGATTATTTCTTGTGCTTATATATTCCATTAGTAATTTTTTTTTCTAAAATATAAATATATTAAAAAAATTGAAATCGCTAATGAAAACCAAGTTAATGCGTATTTTAAATGATTATTTGATAAATTTGCAGAAATATTTTTTGGTTTAGGAATTTTTGTTGGATTTGAGTCGTTCAGATAAATAATATAATTTGAAAATGCTAACCCTGTATATTTTTCCAAATCAACATCTTCTAATTTAAACCAATAATTGTCGGATAAATCGTTTTCAGGCTTAAAATAGCTTGATTTTGATTTTTCTCTTAAAATTCCTACAAAATTTTCATTGTTGGTAATAAAAGGTTTGTTTTTATCACTTATTTTTACCCATCCTCTATTTATGAGAAAATTTATATTTTCTATATTGATTGGATTAATAATATCAAAGCCAGGCTCACCATCTTCGTTTAAGTTATATAAATAAATGATCTTTTCATTATCAATCTTTCCTTTGAAACTAACTTTTTGAAAATTTTTAATATTATTTGAATTAAACTGAACGGGTTCGCTTGAAATTGCATTATTTATTTCTGAAATAAGATTGAGTTTCCATTCAAGTCTATATAGTTGCCAAACTCCTAATGCGATGAATATTAGAATGAATGAATAGACAAATATTGAAAAAGAAAGTTTATGTTTCAAATTAGTATGTTTTAACTACCCCAAACATATATGGCTGCAAATAAGAATAGCCATACTACGTCAACAAAATGCCAGTACCAAGCAGCAGCCTCAAATCCAAAGTGATGGTCTTTATTAAAATGACCTAATTTCCCTCTCCATAAGCAAACTGCTAAAAAAATTGTTCCTATGATTACATGGAAACCATGAAACCCTGTTGCCATATAAAAAGTAGCACCGTAAATATGATTAGAAAATTCAAATGTTGCGTGTTGATATTCATATGCTTGTAACGCTGTGAAACATACACCTAGAAAGACTGTCCATGATAAACCTTGAATAAAACCTATTCTATCGTCCTCAAGTAGAGCATGATGGGCCCACGTTACTGTAGTTCCTGACAATAATAATACTAATGTATTTATTAATGGAATATCCCAAGGATCAAATACCTCTATGTCTTTTGGGGGCCAAACGTTTCCAGTAAATTCACTTGGAAACAAACTTGCATCAAAGTAAGCCCAGAACCAAGCAACAAAGAACATTACCTCGGAAGCAATGAATAAAGTCATTCCATATCTGTGATGAATTTGAACAACAGGAGTATGATGACCCTGATGTTCAGCTTCAATCACAACATCTCTGAACCACATAAAAGCTCCATAACAGACAAGAGCTAAACCAAGGATCATTGCCCACATTACTTTTGAGTGGAAATAGTAAATTGATCCAACTGCCAAGACTAAAGTTGCAAATGAAGTATAAATCGGCCAAGGACTTGGATCTACAAGATGGTAATCGTGTTTTTTTTCACCTGCTGACATTAGTTTACCTTTTTACTTTGCTTATAATAATCTGACGAGAAAAAAGTATAGGACATAGTTACATCCTCTACTCTCGCAGTTTTAGGATCTTTTACCAGTTCTGGATCTAAATAGAAAACTAAATCATAGCTGGCTTTTTCTCCAGGATTTAATGTTTGTTTTTCAAAACAAAAGCAGCCGATTTTATTGAAATATGCGCCAAAAGAAGAAGGTGAAACATTATAGCTTGCAACACCTGACGATGGTTCACTGCCTAGGTTTTCAACATTAAATTTAATTTTATAAACTTTACCTGGCTTAACTTCCATCGTATTTGCCTCTGACTCAAACTTCCAATCCAATTGTGAATTTACATTTGTATCTAACCTTACATTTATTGTTTCATCTAATATTATTTTTGGTGCTTCTTTTGAAATCTGTGTTGTTCCACCAAATCCAGTTACTCTACAAAATAGATCATACAATGGAACAGCTGCAAAAGATAAACCTAACATAAAAATGAAAATTCCAGATAATATTAATGGGGTTAGTGTTTTTTTTTTAATCATAAAGGTCTATCGAATACTCCTACGTTATAAAGTGTAAATATAAATAAAAAAACTATAAAAATGACTAATCCTAAAGCTGTTTTCAAATTTCTCTTTTTTGTTTTATCATCTTTGACCATCATTATATTATTCTATCTACTAAAAATAATACAAATACTAAAAATAAATATAAAATTGAGTATCCAAATATCTGCTGAGCTTTTTTAATTTCAAATTTATTCTTCTTAAAGCTGTAAAGTTGATAGCAAAGATAATTATAATAAAATGTCAAAGCTAATCCACCTACCAAAAACAAATCACCAACGAAACCAACATAATATGGCAAAGCTATAGCTGGTAACATTAATAATGAATAAATAAATATATTTTTCTTTGTAGTTTCGATACCATTTGTAATAGGCATCATTGGAATATTTGCTTTTTTGTAATCTTGTACTTTATATAAACTTAGAGCCCAGAAATGAGATGGTGTCCAAAGAAATATGATTATAAAAAATGTTATAGGCTCTATAGAAATGCTATTTGTTGCTATTGTCCAACCAATTACTGGAGGTAATGCGCCCGCTGCTCCACCTATTACAATATTTTGAGGAGTTTTTCTTTTTAACCAAATTGTATAAACAAATACATAAAATAAAATTGTAAATAATAATAATGAAGCTGAAAGTAAATTTGTAAAATAATAAAGAGTTGTTACTGATAATATAGATAAAGCTGTTCCAAAATATAAAGCCTGTTTTTTTTTTAAACTCCCCCTAGGTATTGGCCTGAGGCAAGTTCTGGTCATTAGCTTATCTACATCTGCCTCATACCACATATTTAATGCGCCTGCCGCGCCTGCGCCGACCGCAACTATTAAAATACCTAGAGCTGAAGTTGTAAATGAAACTGAATTTGGTGCTGTAAGTAGCCCAACAGCACATGTAAATATTACTAAAGACATAACTCTAGGCTTCATTAACTTCAATAGTTCAGGAACTATTCCTAAATCTAATGATGTTTTTTTTAATTTTGTATAAACCGTAGACATTTAACCAATTCTATCTTTTTAAATAAAACTAACTACCAGATTTTTCTGCAGTTTCATACTCCTCTTCAAACTTTGGAAGTTCTTCAAATGTATGAAAATTAGGAGGAGACGGCACAGTCCACTCAAGTGTTGTTGCTCCTTCTCCCCACGGATTTTGGGCTGCTTTTTCTTTTTTAATAAATGCATAAATTATATTTACAAAGAAAACTCCTAAACCAACCACGGAAATATATGAACCAATTGATGAAATATAGTTCCAATCAGCAAAAGCATCAGGGTAATCTGCATATCTTCTTGGCATTCCTGCTAATCCTAAAAAATGTTGTGGGAAAAATACCAAATTTACTCCTATAAAAGTTAACCAAAAATGAAGTTGTCCTAACCATTCAGAATATTCATATCCTGACATTTTACTAAACCAATAATAAAACCCTGCAAATATTGCGAAGACAGCTCCAAGTGAAAGTACATAATGAAAGTGAGCTACTACATAATATGTGTCGTGTAATGCTGTATCTACTCCAGCGTTAGCAAGGACAATTCCTGTAACTCCACCAACTGTAAACAAAAATATAAATCCTAGCGCCCAAACCATTGGTGTCTTGAACGAAATAGATCCACCCCACATTGTAGCTATCCATGAAAATATTTTAATCCCCGTAGGTACTGCAATAATCATCGTGGCTGCTAGGAAATAAGCTTTAGTATCAGTGTCTAATCCAACTGTGTACATGTGATGAGCCCAGACCACAAATCCTACAACTCCAATTGCAACCATCGCATAAGCCATTCCTAAATAACCAAATACTGGTTTTTTTGAAAAAGTTGAAACTATATGACTTATCATTCCAAAGCCTGGTAAAATTAATATGTAAACTTCAGGATGACCAAAGAACCAGAATAAATGTTGAAAGAGAGTTGGGTCACCTCCTGTTTGTGCCTCAAAGAACGCAGTTCCAAAATTTCTATCAGTCAATAACATTGTAATCGCTCCAGCTAATACTGGTAAAGAAAGTAATAATAAAAACGCAGTAACTAAAATAGACCATGCAAATAATGGCATTTTATGTAAAGTCATACCAGGTGTTCTCATATTTAAAATTGTAGTTATAAAATTGACAGCTCCTAATATTGAAGACGCTCCTGCGATATGTAAACTCAATATTGCAAAATCCATAGCTGGTCCAGGTTGACCTGCTTTAGAAGACAAAGGGGGATAAATAGTCCATCCACCACCAACTCCTTTTGCCCCTGGAGGACCATCCATGAATATAGATGCAATTAATAAAATAAATGAAACCGGCAACAACCAAAAAGAAATATTATTCATTCTTGGAAAGGCCATATCTGGTGCACCAATCATTATTGGAACAAACCAATTTCCAAATCCACCGATCATTGCTGGCATAACCATAAAGAAAATCATAATCAAGCCATGTCCAGTGACTAATACATTATAAAGATGATAGTTGCCGTTTAAAATTCCATCACCTGGATGCATCAATTCCATTCTCATCACTACTGAAAAAGCTGTACCTATAACTCCTGCAATGATTGCAAAAATTAAATACATTGTTCCTATATCTTTATGATTAGTTGAATATGCCCATCTCTTCCAACCTGTTGGTGCATGATGATCGTGTACGTGTATTGCCTCTGTGCTCATTATTTATTACTCGCTATTAATTTTTTATTTTTAAAAATATCTTCTTTTGCAAATTTTATTTTAGCTTCCTCAAGCCATAATTGATAATCCTCTTCAGAAACTACTCTTACTTCAATAGGCATAAATGCATGTTTTATTCCGCAAAGCTCAGAGCACTGACCATAAAAAGTTCCTACTCTCTCTGCTTTAAACCATGTTTCATTTATACGGCCTGGCATTGCATCTCTTTTTACTCCAAACGCAGGAAGGGCCCAGGCATGTAAGACATCATTTGCTGTTATTAAAACTTTTACAACTTTATTTACTGGAACTACTACAACATTATCTACTGCTAGCAATCTAGGTTGGTCTGGCTGTAAATCTTGTTCTTCTATCATGTATGAGTCAAAAATAATATTTTCATCAGGATACTCATATCCCCAGTACCACTGATATCCAATTGCTTTGATTGTTACATCTGCTTTAGGAATAGTGTCTTGAGAATATAAAACTTTAAATGACGGTACCGCCATAACTATTAGAATTAAACATGGTACAAGTGTCCAAATAATTTCTACTAAAACATTATGCGTTCTTTTTGATGGATTAGGATTTCTTGATGCTCTAAATCTTATCATTGCATAAAGCATTAAAAATAAAACAAAAGCACTTATAGCCACGATAATTGGCATTAACATATAATCATGGAACCAAACTATATCTCTCATTGTTTGTGAGGCGGCATCTTGAAAACCAAGTTGCCAATTTTTAGGTTGGTTAGCAAAAACTAAAGATGGTTGTGCAATTATTAGAGCAATAGTTGTTAGTATTTTTTTCATTTGTAAACTTATATATGACCAATTTAGAAAAAATACACTTTAATATTCGCGACAATTTATCAATTTATCAGATAATTTATAATAGATAACGACGATATTACGGCAGTTTCCGATCTTAAAATATTATCATTCAATTTAATCGATTGAACTCCATTAAATTCAAGAATCTTTACTCTTTCTGCTTCTGAAAAATCTCCCTCTGGACCAATTAATACAGCAATTGGTTTAGAAGGATCTTTTAATTCAATTTTTTTATTTTCTGTATTTAGATCTCCAAATACCAAATTTATATTTTTATTTTCATTTAAAAATTTTTCTAACTTTTGAATTTTTTCAATTGATGGAACAGTTAATCTATTACTTTGTTCTGTAGCCTCAATTAAAATTTTATTTAATCTATCTTCATTTATTTTTCTTACTATTGTTCTCTCAGTAGTTATTGGAAAAAGTTTTGTTACTCCAATTTCAGTTGCCTTCTGCAACATAAAATTAAAATAATTTGATTTAATGGGTGCAAACACTAACCATATTTCTCTTTCTTGAATTGATTGTCTTAATTGATTTTGAACCTCAAATTCTACAATCCCTTTATTTATCAATAAGATTTTTGTATTCCATTCACCTGATTTATTAAAAAGAGAAAATTCTTGATTAGTTTTTAGACGCATTACTGAAGTTAAATATCTAGACTGATCTTTATTTAATTTTCCACTTAAATTATTGGATAAACTTTCTGAGTAAAATAATCTAATATTAGACATATAATTAAATTAAAAGTTTTATGAAAAATATCAAAACAATTATTTTTGATGCATATGGAACACTTTTTGATGTTAATTCAGCTGCTGAAAAATGTAAAAATAGAATTGGAGAAAAATGGGAACCATTTGCAAATTATTGGAGAACAACTCAGCTTGAATACACATGGCTAAGAAGTCTAATGGGCAGACATCAAGATTTTTGGAAAGTTACTGAACAAAGCTTGGATAAATCAATGAAAATTTTTAAAATTGATGCATCTATGAAAGATGAATTATTAGATCTTTATAAAGTTCTATCAACTTTTCCTGAAGTCGAGGAAACTTTAAAAAAACTTAAAAAAAAATATAAACTTGTCATTCTTTCAAATGGAACGCCGTCTCTGTTAAAGGAATTGGTGAGTAGTAATAATTTAGAAAGTATTTTTGATGATGTGTTATCTATTGAGGAAGTAAAAATATATAAACCTCATCCAAATGTTTATAATATTCCAGTTAAAAAGTATCAAATTGAAAAAAATAAATTTGCATATTTAAGTGCTAACACTTGGGATGTGTCTGCTGCAGGTAACTTTGGTTTCAATGCGGTATGGGTTAATAGAAATAAAAATATATTTGATAATTTAGATTATAAACCAATAACAGAAATTAATAACCTGGGTGATCTAATTAATTTACTTTAATTACCAAGAAGAGTTTGGACCATTTAAAAACTTAATCTCTTCATCAGTTGATTGTCTTCCTAAAATTTTATTTCTGTGAGGGTACCTTCTAAATTTTTCAATTGCCCGTGTATGATCAGCCCAAAATTTTTTAATTTTTTCTATATCAGGATGATTTTTTAAATATTTATCTAATAAAGCATACGCTCTTTCGTGATCAATTAATTCTTCGCTGTGAATTAGAGGCAAGAGAAAAAATAATCTTTCTGTCTCATTGAGCACTTGTAAGTGACCTAAATATATTCCTTGATTTACTGCTAATCTAGCTTTGTGGTCCTGATCAAATGCCTCTTTTTTATCTCTAAACAAATTTCTTGAAAATTGATCAAGCAGTATAATTAAAGCCAGACATTCTTTGGGTGTATTTAGCCAATCTTCATATTCACCTGATTTAGCTAAATTATGATCTTGCATAAAATTATTTTTTATTTCAAGATCAAAAGCTTCATCCTTTTTAAACCTTTTGTCAGATGAGGTTTTTATAAACCAAAAATCTATAATAGTTTTTGCTCTAGAATTCATAGTCAAAGTCTTGATTAAATAATATAAGGAATTATATAAAGGCCATGTCTGAGATTCAAGTAAATCAAATCATTAATCCAACTGCAGCAACAGATGGCGCAGGTGTAAAATTAAAAAGAAGCATTGGTGTAGAACCAAATTATTTTGATCCATTTTTAATGTTAGATGAATTTGGATCTGAAAATAAAGACGATTATATCGCTGGCTTCCCTCCTCATCCACATAGAGGAATTGAAACAGTTACATATATGCTAGCTGGAGATTTTGAACATAAAGACAGCACAGGCGGTAAAGGGAGAATGACTGCTGGAGATGTTCAGTGGATGAAAACTGGTAGTGGTATTATACACTCTGAAATGCCAGCAATGAAAGAAGGGAAACTTCATGGTTTCCAATTATGGATTAACATGCCTGCAAAAATGAAAATGAGTAAGCCAGAATATCATTATATTGATGCTGATAAAATGGCAGTACACAAAGATGATGATAAACAAATTAAAGTGATAGCTGGCAAATTTGAAAAAGCAGAAGGCCCTATCAAAGGACATAATGTAGAGCCAGTATATTTTGATATCGAATTAAAAAAAGGAAAAGAATTTATTTTTCATATTCCATCAACACATAACTCATTTATTTATTTAATAAATGGTGAAATAGCTATTGGGGATCAAGCTCACGATAAAGTAAAAGACTCCACATTAATTCTCTTAACAAAAGGAAAAAATCTTAAAGTTTCAGCTTTATCTAATGCAAAATTTCTATTAATCTCTGGTAGACCAATTGGAGAGCAAATAGCTAGAGGTGGACCATTTGTAATGAATACAAAACAAGAGATACTTCAAGCTATAGAAGATTACCATAGTGGTACATTTGTAAAATAAATTATGAAAGCAATACAAATTTCAAAACATGGTGGACCAGAAGTATTGGAATTAAAAGATATTTCTCTAGAAAAGCCAAAATCAGATGAAGTAACAATTGAACATAAAGCAATTGGTTTAAACTATATTGATACCTACCACAGATCAGGATTATACCCTTTAAAACTCCCAACTGGAATCGGAGCTGAAGGAGCTGGAGTGATTACTGATGTAGGTTCTGATATAAAAGATTTTAAAGTTGGTGATAGAGTTTCATACGCTGGAGCACCTTTGGGTTCCTACTCATCACATAGAAATTACCCAACTAAAAATTTAGTAAAAATTCCTGACAGTGTTGACTTTAAAATAGCTGCAACCTTAATGACAAAAGGTTTGACTACTTTTTATTTATTACACAAAACATACCCAGTTAAAAAAGGCGAAACAGTTTTATTTCATGCAGCTGCAGGAGGTGTTGGGCAAATCTTTGGTCAATGGGCTAAAAGCTTAGGTTGTAATGTTATAGGAACAGTTGGTTCAGATGACAAAATAGAAAATGCCAAAAAAAATGGTTACGATCACGTAATTAATTATAATAAAGAGAATTTTGCAAAAAAAGTTTTGGAGATTACAAACAATAAAGGACTGCCAGTTGTTTATGATGGTGTAGGAAAAAATACACTTGAAGGTTCTCTCGAATGTTTAAGTATAAGAGGAATGATGGTTTCGTTTGGAAATGCATCCGGGCCATTATCAGATATTAATGTTCCAAAATTAATTCAGCCAAAAGGTCTTTACTTAACTAGACCATCTATGCAGCAATATTTAAGTACAAAAGAAGATCTTGATGAAGCGTCTAAAGTATTATTTGAAAAAGTAACTTCAGGAAAAGTTAAAGTTAATATCTTTAGAGAGTACAAACTTGAACATTCAGTTGAGGCACATAAGGATTTGGAGGGAAGAAAAATTTTAGGCCCAGCTGTTATTATTCCTTAAACTGCTCATCCATATCAGATATATGAAGTCTTAAAGCTTTTGTGGATATTTGAATTTCTCTTATAAAAAAAATAATTGATATCATAACTGATAAACAACAAGAACCGAAAATAATTCTAGCAATAAAAAGTTCGTCTAAGTAAAGAGCAAATACAGTAACCATATTAAATAAAAAGCCAAATGCTCCAAACATTATTGAATACTTTAAAACGTCAATTCTATCGTTTAAATTGTTAAGCTGGTCTTTCCATTCAGGTGGTGTATGTTTTTCAAAAACATATTCATCATGAATTTTTCTGATTAAAGCACTTAAAGTATGAAATCTTGTTGAGTATACATTCATAATCAATGGAATAGCAGGAAACATAAGTGCCACAACTGTGTAATCTATATTCATGTCGATTAAATTTGCTTAATAAAAAAACTTTGTTATTTAATAATTTATATGTCTCATATAAGCATCTTCCTTGAATTAACAAGGTTAAAAAAGCCAATTGGTTTCATGTTATTATTTTGGCCTTGCATCTGGGGATTAACGATAGCTTACGACTTCCAAGATGGCTTGGAAAAATATTTTTTTTATGTTTTTTTATTTTTTTTAGGTTCAGTTTTAATGCGATCAGCAGGATGTATTGTTAACGACATTGCTGATAGAGATTTCGATAAAAATGTTTATAGAACCAAAAATAGACCAATTGCCTCTGGAAAAATTTCTATTAAAGTTGCAATAATTTATTCTGCTATTCTATGTTTGTTAGCTTTTTTTGTTTTGATAAACTTTAATATGATGACGATTATACTAGCATTTGCATCGATGCCTCTTGCTTTTACTTATCCACTGATGAAAAGATTCACTTATTGGCCACAATTGTTTTTAGGAATTACATTTAACTATGGCCTACTATTAGGTTGGACATCAATTTATGGAAATTTAAGTATTGAGGCTTTTATTTTTTATTTTGGGGCCATATTTTGGACACTCGGTTACGACACTATATATGGATTCCAAGATATTGAGGATGATGAAATTATAGGAGTAAAGTCAACATCGATAAAATTTAAAAATAATCCAAAAAAATTTCTATTAGCATGTTATCTAGTATTTATTTTTTGTTTTTTAATAATGGGTATGTATTTGAAATTAAATAACTATTTCTTAATGGGATCTATATTAATAGTTTTGCACATGTTATTATTTCAAATCTATAGATTTGATAAAAATGATAAAGAAAAATGTCTAAGTATTTTTAAAAGTAATAGCAATTTTGGATTAATTATATTTTTAATCATTCTTATTGGAAAAATTTAAATGTCAGGATTAGATATTATAAAAAGATATAAGAATTATACAAAAAATTTTTTGGGTAAAATATTTCTTTCAATTTTATTTTCACTCTTAGTTGCTGGGAGCACATCTTCTATTGCATATTTACTAGACCCAGCAATTGAGAAAATATTTATTGAAAAAAATAAGACTTTGATGTTGCTAATACCATTAGCCATTGTGATAGCTTTTTCCACAAAAGGATTTTCTTTATATATCGCAAGATCAATTTTAATTTCTGTTGGTGCTGAAATAAGAAAAATAATACAAAAACAACTTTTTAAATCGATTGTATCTTCTGATCTTGAGACTATGGATAAAAAACACTCTGGAAAGTATACAGCTCACTTAACTACGGATGTTTCAATGATTGAAACTCTTGTGACTGATACTATTTTATTAATGACTAAAGATACATTGACATTAATTGGTCTTCTATCTGTAATGTTTTACCAGAATTGGAAACTAGCTTTATTTGCATTGATAATGATACCATTGGCATCAGTTGCAGCAAAATCATTGGGCAAAAGAATGGGAAAAATATCAACACAAACTATGGAGACCTATGGAAATGTTACTACTTTTCTTTTAGAAATTTTCAAAAACCATAAAATAATTAAAATATTTCAAAGAGAAAATCATGAAAATCAAAGGGCAGATAATTATTTTGAAGAATTTAAAAATAGAACAGTAAAAATTGCTAAAGTAATGATTAGAACAGCACCAATAATGGAAACATTAACAGGTTTAATGATTGGTGGTTTAATTTATTTTGCCGGCAGTTTGGTTATGGATGATCAACTGAGTATAAACAATTTCTTCTCTTTTTTAGCAGCAATGATGCTTGCATATCAGCCAGTTAGATCTCTTGCTACTTTAAATATTGGGATACAACAAGGTATATCTGCAGCTAGAAGAATTCTTCCAATAATTGATTCAGAATTAAAAGATAAAAACTATAGAAATAATATTAAAATCACTAATGGTTCAATTGTGTTTGAGAATATATCATTCAAATATTCTAATAAAGATTTAGATATTTTAAAAAATATAAATTTAAAAATTGAAGGTGGTAAATTCACAGCTTTGGTTGGACATAGTGGGGCTGGTAAAACTACAATAATGAATTTAATTCCAAGATTTTATGAACCTAGTAAAGGAGAGATTAAAATTGATGATCAACTTATAAAAAATTTTTCATTTGATTCAATTAGAAAAAATATATCTTTGGTCAGCCAAGATACTTCACTTTTTGATGATACAATAAAAAATAATATAAAATATTCCGATCTTGATGCATCAGATGAAGAGATTATTCAAGCCTCAAAATTATCATATTGTGATGAATTTATTAGCAAAATGCCAGATGGCTATGAAACAATAATTGGCGAAAACGGTGTTAGATTATCTGGTGGTGAAAAGCAAAGGCTATCTATAGCAAGGGCTATGCTTAAGAAAAGCAAGATTATTCTTTTAGATGAAGCAACATCATCGCTAGATTCAGAAACTGAGTCAAAAATTCAAAAAGCGATCAATACTCTAACTGAGGGAAAAACTACTTTAGTTATAGCACATAGACTCTCTACTGTTATAAATTCAAATAGAATTTATGTCATTGACGATGGAAAAGTTATCGCAAATGGAAATCATTATGAACTGCTTAAAAATTCAGAACTTTATAAAAATTTTTATGAAAAACAAATAACAAAAAATTAATGTTTATTTTTTATAGAATTTTAAGTTATTTTTTTTTATTGATTTCTCCAATAATTATTTTTTACAGAATTATAATCCAGAAAGAGAGTAAAAGTAGATTTCCAGAAAGATATGGGTTTAATTCAACTAAGAGAAAAAACGGAAACTTAATATGGTTCCATTGCTCAAGTGTAGGAGAGTTACTAAGCATAATTCCTCTGGTTGAAAAGTTAGAAGCTAACAAAAAAATCCAACAAATTCTTTTAACAACAACAACTTTAAGCTCATCAAGAGTAATAAAAAAATTTGCTTTTAAAAAAGTAACACATCAGTTTTTTCCAATTGATAATAATTTGATTATAAATAATTTTATAAAATATTGGAAACCTTCGGTCTTTTTTCTTTGTGAGTCTGAGATCTGGCCAAATTTGATAAATTCTGTTTATAAAAATAAAATAAAGTTAATATTATTGAATGGACGAATGACATCAAAGTCATTCAATAGATGGAAAAAAATTAAAAATTTTTCAGGACAAATTTTTAGTAAATTTCATTTATGCTTAGCACAAAACCATGAAACAAAAAAACGGCTATTAATTTTAGGAGCAAAGAATATTCTTACACTGGGAAATTTAAAATTTTCAACAAGCGACAATGTTAGACATGAAACCTTAGATAATAATTTAAAAGATTTTTTTAGAAAGAAGAAAATTTTAATTACTGCAGCTAGTACACATTTTAATGAAGAGGATTTTATAGCAAAAAGTCACAAATATTTTTCAAAAAAACATAAAAAAAATTTAATCTCAATAATAATTCCAAGGCATATAGAAAGAGCAGAAGAAATAAAAAAAGAGTTAGAAAAGATTTCTTTAAATATTCACTTACATAGTAATAAAAAAAAAATTCCAAAAGGAACAGATATATATCTAGTAGATTCATATGGTGAAGCAAATAAATTCTATAAAATTTCAAATTTAGTTTTCATGGGTGGTTCGTTAATAAAACATGGAGGTCAAAATCCTTTAGAACCTGCGCGATTTGGATGTAAAATTATTTACGGCCCACATATCACTAATTTT
>CACJMW010000006.1 GCA_902594655.1 uncultured Pelagibacteraceae bacterium | reverse complement strand
AGTTCTTAATGCAATTAATTTCATTTTACCCAACCAAGTAAATAACCATTGAAATGTATCAGTAGCAAATATCCATGCTATCGGATCATCTTCAATTAAAACTCTTAATCCTGGAACTTGAGTTCTTCCAGTTATTAATCGAGTAATTGCTAACGTTGCTCCTCTTAAAATAAATAGCATCGCTAGTGTAACAATAAATGAAGGCAGCCCAGTTCTGACAACCATTATTCCATTAAAGTATCCAATTAAAACTGCCATAGCGAAAGCAAAAGTAATACTCATCCATAAAGGCCATCCCCAATAAATAGCAGGTATCGCTATACAAATTCCAGCAAAACCAATCATCGATCCAATTGACAAATCAAACTCACCACCGATCATCAGCATTGCAGCAGCAATTGCAATTATTCCTAAATTTGCTGAAACATCTAAAAAGTTTAAAGCCCCATATGCGCTAAACATTCCAGTATCACCTGCGACAATACCAAAAAATATAAAAACTAAAATTGATCCGCCTAAAGCTCCGAGTTCAGGCCTGTTTAACAACACCCTTAATGGAGAAATTTTTTTTAATCTTTCATCTTGCCCAGTTTGTTTTTTGGATTGAATACTTTGAGATTTTACAGACATAGATGGTTTATAATTTATTAATAAATAAAAAAAAGGCCTGACTAAAATTTAGTCAGGCCTAATTTCATTATATTTTATCTATAACCTTGAGCTGCCCACTTAATTACAGCGCTAGCATTGCTAGGAGTTACAAATCCAGGTCCAGTCATTACTACACCAGCTGGCATTGTTCCCCATCTCATATACTGAGCAAAAATTGCAATCGGTAGGTAACCTTGAAGGTATTGTTGTTGGTCGATTAAAAACTCTACTTTTCCTGCAGCAGCAGCTTTTAACATATTAGGTGACATATCAAATGTACCTAATTTTACTTTACCAACTTTTCCAGCAGCTTCTAAAGCTTTTAATGCTGCTTCGCCAGATAAACCAGCGCCTAAAGTTAGAATAGTATCGTATCCACCACCTAATTTAGCAGCAACAGCTTTTTGAATTTCTGTTGGGTCATTAGAAGTACCTAAAATATCAACACTTCCACCAAAGCCTTTTTTGAAACCTGCACATCTTCTATCTAGTGCAACGTTTCCAACTTCGTGGTTAACACATAATGCTTTTTTACCACCAGCAGCTTTCATTTTTTGTCCGCCACCTACACCAGCTTCAAACTCAGTTTGTCCAACGTGAGCACTAATTCCTAATGAAGCATAGTCATCAGAACCAGAGTTCATAGAAATAACTGGTATACCAGCAGCTATAGCAGCTTTAACAGATTTTCCTAAAGCAGCAGCATCTGGAAGAGTAATCACAATACCTTTTGGTTTTTGTGATACAGCGTTATCAATTAATTTTGCCATTTCAACCATGTCAAAAGTTCCAGGTGCAGTGTACTTACAAGATATTCCCATATCTTTACAAGCAGCATCAACACCATTTTTTGCAACTGACCAGAAAGGGTCATTTGCTTGACCGTGTGAAACAACTATTACATCCGTAGCTACAGCAGACACAGACATCATAGCCCATGCAGCAATTGCTAGGAAAAAGTTTCTTATTGTTTTCATTATGTTTCCCCTATTTAAATTTAAAGTTAACTTTTAAAAATGAAACTAAACCAAAATATATATTAAAAGTAAAGGAGACAGGTTGTATTCTAGTAATGGTTGATTCAATTAAAAATTAAGTTTCTCAATCCTTTTTGAAGTAATAGATTTTTTTGCAGCGTTAGCCATTATTAAAGCTCTTCTGCCTTCTTCAAATAATGCAAGTGGTTTGATATTTTTTTTTATAAATTTTGCAAAATCATATAGTTGATTTTTATAAGCATCTTTATAACGTTCGACAAAGAAATGCATTAAAGGAGATTTACTAGAGGTAGTGTTATTTGAATAAAAACTAATCTCATCATTTCTTTTATTTTCAGAAATAATCATTCCTTTTGAGCCAAATAATTCGACTCTTTGATCATATCCAAAACTACAATGTCTAGAATTTGTTATTGTACATTGAACACCTTTTTTTGATTTTATTAAACAAGATGCTAATTCATAATCTTTTATTTTATTAAATCTATTATCGGAAATATTGCTACCAGTAGCAATTAGACTTTCGGGCTCATCGTGTCCCAAATAAAATCTTACTAAATCAAAATCGTGGATCATCATATCTTTAAATATTCCTCCAGACTCTTTAAGATATTTAATTGACGGTGGGGCAGGATCACGACTAGTTATTATAACTTTTTCAAGTTTTCCAATTTTTCCTTTAATAAGTTGTTTTTTTAAATTATTGTGACCTGGATCATATCTCCTATTAAAACCCAATTGAATTTTTGGATTAAATCTACTAATTTTTTTTTTACAGCTATTGATTTTATTAATATTTAAATCTAATGGTTTTTCGCAGAAAATCGCTTTTTTATATTTTACTGCTTCGAGTATAAGTTTAATATGTGTTGAGGTAGTTGATGCTATGAATACTGCATCTATTTCTCTGTCTTTAAATGCAATTGATGAATTATAAATTGGGTTTGATTTTAATTCTTTTGAAATTTTGAGTGTGAGCTTTTTATTAATATCATATACATATTTCAACTTAAATTCTTTGTTTCTCATTAAGTTTTTACCATGCATAACACCAATTCTGCCAAGACCTAATAAAGCTATGTTAATCATTTTTTTTTGTTTGAAATTAAAATTCTTTTTAATATCTTAACTAAAATTATTTATTATGTCAGTAAAATTAGGAGTAGCCCCAATAGCCTGGAGTAATGATGATATGCCTGAGTTAGGAGGCGAAACTACTTTAGAGCAGTGTTTGGAGGAAGCTAGCAAAGCTGGATATATTGGCATTGAGTCAGGTGGGAAATTTCCAAAAAAATCAACTGAATTAATACCCAAGTTAGAGAAGTATAATTTAAGTTTATGTTCTGGATGGTATGGAGCAAACCTAAGAAAAAATTCAGTAAATGAGGAAAAACAAAATTTACAACAACAATTAAAACTGTTTCAAGATTGTAAATCTCCATGCATAGTTTTTGCTGAAGTATCCGGCTCTATTCAAGGAGATCCAAATAGAAAACTCTCTACACGACCTCAGATGGATAATGAGGAATGGAAAAGTTTTTGTCAAAAAATTTCAGAAATGGGAAAATATTTAGAAGATCAGGGTATGCCACTTGCCTATCATCATCATATGGGAACAGTAATTGAAACTCAAGAAGATACAGAAAGACTAATGGAAAGTACGCATGACAGTGTAAAATTAACTTTAGATACAGGCCATATGTTATTTGCCAAAGGAGATTCAAAAAAAATATTTGAAAATTTCAGTGGTAGACTTCAACATGTTCATTGTAAAGATATAAGAAAAAATGTTCTTGAGAAATCTTTAAAAGAAGATTTAAGTTTTAGAGGAGCTTTTCTAGAGGGAGCCTTTACAGTTCCTGGTGATGGGTGCATAGATTATAAACCTTTATTTGATATTTTAAAAAAAAATAATTATTCGGGCTGGTTAGTAGTTGAAGCTGAGCAAGATCCTAAGAAAGCCAATCCTCTTGAGTATGCAATTAAAGGCTACAAATATTTAACTGAAACTTTAAATAAATCTGATATTAAGATTGATATTAAGTAATTATCTATAAATCGATGTTAACTCGTTGTTGCCAGCCGCAACACACGGAGATTTAAAGCAAGTACCAACTATCCATTCTGAACCTGGTTCGGCTTGAAAATTCGAAGACATTAAAAATATAACACCCATTTCGACAGTTTGACCTGCTTTACCTTCAGCTTTTATTCTTGGGTCTGGATCGGTTTTAACTTTTGTATCATCAGAAAATGGATTTTCTATTTGAAGATTATTATTTATATAGTTTACAACCTTATCTGCTATCCACTCTCCATTACATGGGTCACCCCAGACAGTTTTTAAACTTTCATCTGAGTTACCACATTTATTCACTTCATTATTAATGAAATCCACAACTTTTTTATGATTTTCTTTAACAAGATTTGCTTTAGCTTCAACTTCTGGTCTAGTGCTTGCAGTCCAAATCAACATCCCAACAACATAGACTACTGATAATATTATCAATGATTCTAATAGACCAAAATTTTTAAAATTAATTCTCATTAAAGTTTTATAGTTTTTGATTTGTCTAATTTTTTTTCAAAAAAATCAATAATATTTTGAATAGTTTCTTTAGCCATTCTTACCATACATTCCTCAGTAAAGGCAGCTGTATGGGGACTTAAGAACACTTTTTTATTCTTAAGCAAAGGATTGTTTTGATCTGGTGGTTCTTTTTCGAAAACATCTAAGCCAGCTCCAAAAATCAAATTTTCATTCAAAGCTTTATCTAAATCGGTCTCGTTTATTACTCCTCCTCTTGCTGCATTTATAATTATACAGTTTTTTTTCATTGTTCTTAATAAATTGTAGTTAATTAAATTTTTTGTTTTATCATTTAAAGGTACATGCAATGAAACAGCATCCATATTTTTTATTGAATCTTCTAAATTTTCAACCTTTTCCCCTCCTAAACTCTCAACAACTTCTTTAGAAACAAAAGGGTCATAAACAAACACATTCATTTCAAATCCCTTACATCTTTTGATCAAACATTGTCCAATTCTTCCAAAACCAGCAATAAGAATATTTTTATTCCAAATTTCTATAGTCTTAGGAAGTTTGTTACGATTTGAAAAATTTCCAGATTTTACGGAATCATCATACATGCTTTTCCTTTTTGCAATATTTAAAAGCATAAATAAAACATGTTCAGCAACAGCAATAGCATTGGCAGTAGCAGTTATTGCTAAGGTGATATTTTTTTCTTTTGAAGCCGTAAGATCAATATTGTCATAACCAACACCATGTCTTGAAATAATTTTTAGATTTTTTGAACAATTAATTAATTCGCCTGATAATTTTGCAGTTCTTATCGAAATAGCATCACAGTTAGAAATTTTTGATTTTATATCTTGAGCTTCCAAATTTTCTAAAATTTCGTACTCATAATTTGAATTATCCGTTAAAAGTTTAATTCCAGCTTCATGAATAGGTTGGATAATTAAAATTTTTTTTTTTGACACTTTTGTTTAGTATGCTTTTGACTGTTCTTTAGATTTTACAGTCTTGAGTTTTGAAACTGCTTCTTTTGCACCTGCGCTCATATATCTTTGATCAGAGCCAATAGTTACTAAGTTAAATCCTAAATTTAACATTTTTTTAGCATATTCTGGCGTAGCATTGTGAATACCTGCAAAAATTTTATTTTTTTTTGCGTGCTCTAATATATTTAAAATTTCTTTATACGTAGGTGATCCTTCAGGGTTATCAAATGCAGGTTTCTGACCTATTGCTAAACTTAAATCTGCAGGCCCAATATATATTCCATCAATACCAGGGGTGCTCATTATTTCATCAAGTTTTTCTAATGCCTCTTTAGTTTCAATCATTGCAATTTTTAAAATTTCTTCATTTGCATGATCGCCATAATCTCCACCACCATAAATTAATCCTCTGATAGGACCAAAGCTTCTGTATCCTTTTGGTGGGTACATGCATGCTTGTACAAATTTTTCAGCTTCAGTTTTATTACTAACCATTGGACAAATTACACCATAACAACCTGCGTCTAAGATTTTCATAATTTGTCCGGGCTCATTCCAATTTACTCTAGCAAGAGGCGTTACTTCTGTTGTTGATATAGACTGCAACATTTGAAGTGCATTTGGATAATCTATAACACCATGTTGCATATCTATTGTTAAAGAATCCCATCCTTGATGAGACATCACTTCAGCAGAAAAAGAGCTTGGAATTTGAAGCCAACCATTTACTACTGGTTTACCTTCTTGCATCATCTTTTTAACTTTATTTTCTTTCATCTTATGACTTAAGACCTAGATGGGTATATTTAACATTAAGATAATCTTTAATTGCCATTGATCCACCCTCACGACCATAACCTGTTTGTTTAATGCCTCCAAAAGGAGCCTCGGCAACAGCAACCGCAGCTGTGTTTACAGCAACTGTTCCACTTTCCATTAATTCTGAAGCTTTATTAGCTTGTTCCATAGAATTTGTGTAAATATAACTACATAGACCAAGATCATTATCATTTGCTCTTTCAATAATTTCATCAAAAGTTTTAAAAGAAAGCATTGGTACCAATGGTCCAAAAGGTTCTTGTTTCATAATGGTGAAATCATCTTTAACATCATCAAAAATTGTTGGTTCATAAAAATAACCTTTATTAAAACCCGAAGGTCTTTTACCACCTAGTAAAACCTTACCTCCTTCTTTTTTTGTGATTTCAACAAGTTCCTCAATTTCTCCTAATCTTTTAGATGTAGTTAATGGTCCTAACTGCACATCTTTATCTAGGCCATTCCCAATTTTTAATTTTTTTGTTCTATCAATAAACGCTTTGATAAATTCATCTTTTTTCTTTTCTTGAATATAAAATCTATTCGGCGAAATACAAACTTGTCCATTATTTCTAAATTTTGCAGTGATAGCCATATCAGCAACTTTATTAATATCCACATCATCAAAAACTATAAATGGTGAATGACCACTGAGCTCCATAGTAACTCTTTGAACTTTATCTGCAGCTTTTTTCAATATTAATTTTCCGACTCTAGTTGATCCGGTGATTGAAACCTTTTTTACAATATCAGACTCTAATAATTCATTTGATATTTCAGCAGGATCTCCAGATAAAAGATTTACAACACCGGGTGGCACACCTGCTTCTTTACAAATATCCACTAATTCCATAACTGTACCAGGCGTAATTACATCAGGTTTACAAATAACTGAACAACCTGCAGCTAAAGCAGTAGAAATTTTCCTTGCAGCTAAGACTAATGGAAAGTTCCAGGGCACTAATGCAGCAACTACTCCTACTGGTTGGTAATAAACATGTACCCTAGTGTCAGGAAATCTACTTTCAACAGTTTGTCCATAAATTCTTTTTGTTTCTTCTGCATTCCATTCAAATATATCCGCAGCTCCACCTGTTTCACCAATTCCTTCTGCCAATGGTTTTCCCACCTCAAGAGTTAACCATTTAGCTAAAACATCTTGCTTTTGCCTCATCAAATCTGCAATTTTCCTGATTATGTAAGATCTTTTCCATGGAGTGGTATTTTTCCAAACTTGCAGTCCTTTCTCTGCAGATTTTAATGCTTTCTGAACATCTACAGAAGACGCCTTTGAAGCTTTTCCTATTACTTCTTCAGTAGCAGGATTTATAACATCATAAGTTTCTTTTTTTTCGGCTTGTTGCCACTTACCATCAATGAATTGTCCAAATTTACTATACATAATTTTTATTTTATGGTTTATTAAGTGAAATTTTAAGGGAATATATCTACAAATATGAAAAAAATAAAGCTTACTTGTGCGCATGCAATTGTAAAACATCTAATTGCACAAAAAATTCTAATTGATGGTAAAAAAGAACCATTATTTGCTGGTACTTTTGGAATTTTTGGTCATGGAAATGTAGCTTGTTTAGGCCAAGCATTGGAGGAAAACAAAGAAAGCCTTCCAACATTTAGAGGTCATCACGAACAAAACATGGCTTTAACAGGAATTGCATATGCAAGGGCAAAAAGAAGAAAACAGATTTTTGTAGCAACAAGTTCGGTTGGACCCGGTTCGACAAATATGGTTACTGCTGCTGCAGTTGCAATGAGCAACAGATTGCCAATTCTATTTTTACCAGGTGATACTTATGCAAATAGAATTCCCGATCCTGTTCTTCAACAAGTTGAGCATTTTAATAATCCAGGCATTACTCAAAATGATGCTTTTAAGCCTGTTACAAGATATTTTGATAGAATAACAAGGCCAGAACAAATTTTACAAACCTTACCTCAAGCTATTCAAGTAATGTTAGATCCAGCTGATTGCGGACCAGCATGTATTTCACTAAGCCAAGATATACAAGGTGAGACTTTTGAATATCCTGAGGAGTTTTTTAAAGAAAGAGTCCATAATATAAGAAGACCTCGTCCTGATGATTTTCAAATTAAAGAAGCGGCAGAAAAAATTAAAAAATCTAAAAATCCAATAATAATTTCTGGGGGAGGAGTTTTTTATTCTGATGCAATGGAAGATTTATCTAATTTCGCAATAAAACACAACATACCTGTAACTCAAACTGTCATGGGTTACTCTACAATGAAAAGAGACCATTCTCATTTTTTAGGCCCAATAGGTGGATTGGGAGGAAAGGCAGCAAATAATTTTGCTAAAAAAACCGATCTTGCAATTGCTGTAGGAACTAAACTTGGAGATTTCACTACGGGTTCCTGGGCTAATTTTGAAAATCCCATCTTTTCTCTAGTTTCAGTAAACGTATCAAGGTTTGATGCAAACAAACATATGGCACAGTCAGTGATAGGAGATGCAAAAGTAACTTTAAATGAATTATCTCAAGCATTAGGGGATTGGAAAGCACCTGAAGATTGGTATAAAAAATCAAGAGATGAATTAAAATCCTGGAACGAATATGTTGATAAAGAAAGTGGACCAACAAATCAGAAGTTACCAAGTTATGCTCATGCTGTAGGAGCAGTTTATAGAAATTCAGATCCATCAGATATAGCTGTAACTGCTGCTGGAGGATTAGTTGGTGAGGTAGTTCAAATTTGGAGACCAAGAGAACTAAACACTCATGAAACTGAATGGGGTTTTAGTTGTATGGGTTATGAAATTTCAGGTGCACTTGGAATTAAAATGGCAAATCCAGATAAAGAAGTTATTGCGTTTATTGGAGACGGCTCTTATTTATTATATAACTCTGATATTTATTCCTCAGTAATTACAAATAATAAATTAATAATTATAGTATGTGATAACGGTGGACACGCAGTAATTAATAGACTTCAATTGTTTAAAGGTGGCAAAGAATTTAATTGTCTGTTTGAAAGCTCAAATATTTCAAATCAAGTAAGTATAAATTTTGCTAAACATGCCGAAAGTATGGGGGCAAAATCAGAAGAGGTAAATACAATAAACGAATTAGAAGAGGCTTTCAAAAGAGCAAAAAAATCTCAAACAACATATGTTATTTCAATTAAAACTCATTCTTATCAATGGCTTGAGGGTTCTGCATATTGGGAAAGTCCTACACTTGAAATACCTAAAACTAAAGAAAATGAAGAAGCTTTAAAACTTCACAAAGAAGGTAAATCTAAACAAAGACAAGGCGTTTAAATTATCAATGAATAAAGTCTTTAAAGTAGGTCTTATCGGTTGTGGGCATATTGCAGAAACATACTTTAGAGCTCATAAATATTTTAATAACTTTAAAATAATCAAATGCGCAGACATAAATAACCATGCATCAAAAAAATGTGCAAAAACATATGGTATTAAGGCTTTATCAGTAAATGATTTATTAAATGACAGTGAGGTTGAAATTATTTTAAATTTAACAATTCCAAAAGCACATTACATAGTAGCAAAAAAATCTCTATTAAATAATAAACATGTGTATTCTGAAAAGCCAATGGCTATTAATACTAAAGACGGATTAGAATTATTAAAGCTAGCTAGAAGAAAAAAACTTTATATTGGTAACGCACCAGATACATTTTTAGGTGGTGGAAATCAAAAAGCAAAAGAGTTAGTTGAAAAAAAAATTATAGGTAAAATAAATTTAGGTAATGCTATTTTCGCATTTCCAGGAGTTCAATCTTATCATCCAAATCCAGAACCTTGGTTTGCAAAAAAAGAAGGAGGTCCAGTAATCGATATGGGACCGTATTATTTGACCGCACTAGTAAACTTACTTGGTCCCGCTAAAGAAGTTAGTGGTAGCCTTATGAAAGGTGTAAAAAAAAGAACAATAGGTATTGGACCGAGAAAAGGTAAAAAATTTAAAGTAGAATGTCCAACCACATATTTATCAACAATTGTATTTGAAAATGGAGCTATCATTAGGCTTACATTGTCTTTCGATGTAATCGCACATAATCGTAATCATATAGAATTATATGGAAATAAGGGCAGCTTAATAGTACCTGATCCAAATATGTTCGGAGGATCTACATTTACTTGTAAAAAAATTGGAGAAAAATGGAAAGAATACAAAACAAATAAAATGCCACTAGGTAAAATTAATATAAGAACACAAAGTGCAAGAGCAAA
Organism: uncultured Pelagibacteraceae bacterium; assembly: GCA_902594655.1. Taxonomy (GTDB): domain Bacteria; phylum Pseudomonadota; class Alphaproteobacteria; order Pelagibacterales; family Pelagibacteraceae; genus Pelagibacter. The sequence goes on along the minus strand of CACJMW010000006.1, from coordinate 38,877 downwards.
TGAGTCTCCGACAAATGCAAATTATAGAGGAGTTGGATTAGCAGAAATGGCATACTGTATTGAAAATAAAAAATTAAATAGGTGTAATGGAGAATTATCTTATCATGTATTAGACATTATACAGTCAACAATGAAAGCTTCAAAAACAGGTAAAAAACAAAAAATTAAATCAACATGTAATAAGCCAAATTATTTTTCACAAAAAGAAATAAAAAAGATATTAAGATAAATTATGCAGATAGGAATTGATGTAGGTGCAACAAAAATAGAATATATTTTATTACATGACAATGGAGAAGAATCTGGTAGATCTAGAATTGATTGTCCAAAGGATTACAACTCGGTAATTAAAAGTATAAACGAAATTATTAAAAAAATTGAAAAAAAAATTGGAAAAGAATTACCAGTTGGGGTTTGCCACCCAGGAATACATTCAATACATACAGGTCTAATAAAGAATTCACCAAATTGTGATTGGATAAACAATAAACCTTTCCAAAAAGATTTAAGAGAAGCTGTTGGAAAAGAGATATTTTGTGAAAATGATGCAAATTGTTTTACTTTATCGGAAGCAATTGATGGATCTGGCAAACATTATAAAATTGTATTCGGTATAATTTTAGGTTCTGGTGTTGGAGGAGGGTTAGTAATAGATAAAAAAATTGTAACAGGCCCTCATGGAATAACAGGAGAGTGGGGACATAATCAACTTCCTTTAGTTGGCAAAGAGTCAATAGTAAAAAAAACCAATTTGAGAGAAGGAGAAATTGAAAGTTCAATATCTGGACTAAGTTTACAAAAAAAATTTAAGAATGAATTTAAGAAGGATTATAAAGCTCATGAAATTTTTGAACTTTATAGAAAGCATGATTTAGACGCTGAAAAAATAGTTGAGGAATTTAAAGATAATTTATCAATGGCAATTGCGTCAGTAGTCAATATTTTAGATCCAGATGTTTTTATTTTTGGTGGTGGATTATCAAATGAAATCGATTTTTTTAATGAAATTCAGTCTAAAGTAAGAAAATTTGTTGCTGGAAATGAATTTGAAGGCATTTTTTTAAAACCAAAGTTTGGAGATGCTAGCGGAGTTAGAGGTGCGGCAAGATTAGGTAGAAATATTAATTATTAGTTTATGATATAATTATTATTATGAAATTAGTTAGATTAGGTAATATTGGATCTGAAAAACCCTCTATAATTGACAAACAAAATAATTACAGAGACCTATCCTCAATAATCATTGATTTAAATCCTGAAACTTTAAATTTTGAAATTTTAGAAAAAATTAAAAATACAAATATTAATGATTTACCAATATTAAACTCCAATTCAAGAATTGGTGCTTGTGTTTCAAAACCCTCAAAATTTATCGGCATAGGACTAAATTTTAAAGATCATGCCGAGGAACAAAATCTTCCAATACCACGTGAGCCAATTATTTTTTCTAAGTTTACAAGTTGTATCACCGGACCTTATGATCCAATTATTGTTCCTAAAGGTTCGCAACATACGGACTGGGAAGTTGAATTGGGTTTTGTGATAGGAAAAAAAGCGATAAATGTAAGCGTTGAAGATGCATTAGATTATGTTTTAGGTTTTTTTTTAGTTAACGACGTAAGTGAAAGAAATTATCAAAAAAATAAAGGATTAACTTGGGATAAAGGTAAAGGTTTCGATACATTTGGTCCAATAGGTCCATATATTGTTACAAAAGATGAGCTATCAGACTTTGATAAATTAAATATGTATCTCGATGTTAATGGAGAAAGAATGCAAACAGGAAACACACAGAAAATGATTTTTGGTGTAAGTGAGTTGGTATCCTACATGAGCTCATGTATGAGTTTGCATCCAGGAGATATATGTTGCACGGGTACGCCGCCAGGTGTGGGTGAAAATATGAAACCTCCACGGTTTTTAAAAGGTGGCGAGGAGGTTGTTTTGGGTATAGATAAACTTGGTCACCAAAAACATACCGTTGTTGCTTATAAAGCATAAAACTATTATCATTGAAGTCTAATGATAAAAAGAGATCTTTATTACGATAGAATTCCAACAAAATCACTCAGAGAGGACGTAAGATACTTAGGATTTATCCTTGGAAAAGTTATTAAGGATCAAGAGGGAGAAAAATTTTTTAAACTTGTTGAAAAAATTAGAAAGCTTTCAAAAACAAATAAATTTGACACAAAATCTGATAAATCCAAAAGAAATATTTCAAGAATTTTAATTAAACTTGATCCAAAAAAAACTTTTAAAGTTACAAGAGCTTTTACACATTTTATGAATTTGCTTAATCTAGCAGAGATGGTAGACGCCTCAAGAAATTTAGATGAATATGAGAATAGAAAAAAAATAAATAATAAAAATATTTTTATTGAAGAAATTTTTGAGAATCTTTTCAAAAATAAAAAAATATCAAACAATAAAATTTATAATTTTGCAAAAAGTCTAAATATCGGAATTGTTTTAACAGCACATCCTACCGAAGTTAAGAGAAGAACACTAATCCAAAAATATCATAATATTACAGAAATCCTTGAACAAAGAGATTTATTTAAAAATTTTCCATCTAAAACAATAAAATTGGATAAAAAATTATATGATGAACTAACTGTAATTTGGAATACCGACGATCTTAAAAGATTTAGACCATCACCATTTGATGAAGCAAGATGGGGTTTGGCAATTATAGAAGATAGTCTTTGGGAAACAATTCCAAAAGTTTACAGAAGATTAAATTCAATCTTTATTAAGAATATGAATAAAAGTCTTCCAAAAAATTTCAACCCAATAGAATTTGGTTCTTGGATGGGCGGAGATCGAGATGGAAATCCAAATGTAACTGCAAAAGTAACAAAAGAAGTAATTTTATTGTCAAGATGGGAGGCTGCTAAACTTTATGAAAAGGCATTAACCAAAATAATTAGAGCTTATTCGATGGAAAAATGTTCAAAAAAGATAACTAAAGTTGTTGGAAAATCTTTTGAACCTTACAGAGTATATTTAAGACCATTAAGAGATAAAATTAGAAAAACTCATAGATCGATCGAACAGTATTTAATAAATGGTGAGTCCTTAGATCAATCTAAGTTATTACATTCAAAAGAAGAAATACTAAAACCTTTAAGAGTTGTAAGAGAGTCGCTTGAAAAAAATCAATGTGAAAATATAGCAAGTGGTGAACTTCTTGATTTAATGAGAAGGACAAAATGTTTTGGAATAAATTTAGCAAGACTAGATATTCGACAAGAATCTGCAAGGCATAGTCAATTAATAAATGAATTTTTTTTAAAAAAATATAAAAAGAAATATTTTTTGTTAAGTGAGAAAGAAAAGTTAAATTTTTTTAAATCCTCACTTACTTCAAAAAAAAATTTAATTAATAATCTAAAATTCAGAAATAAAGAAAACAAAGAAGTTTGGTCTACTTTTAATATATTATCTGATCAACCAAAAGAATGTTTAGGTGCTTATGTAATTTCAATGACTACATCAGCATCAGATATCCTATCAGTTTCATTTTTACAAAAAGAGGCGAAGATAAAAGATAAGTTGAGAGTTGTGCCTCTATTTGAAACATTAGATGATTTAATTAATGCAAAAAAAATAATGGACTCATTATTTTCACAAAAATGGTACAGAAAATTAATTAAAAATAGTCAAGAAATAATGATTGGTTATTCTGACTCAAGTAAAGATGCAGGAAAATTATGCGCTAGTTGGCATCAATATAAGGCTCAAGAGGAAATAATAAAATTAGCAAAAAAATATAAAGTCAAAGTTACCTTTTTTCACGGTAGAGGAGGCTCAGCAGGAAGAGGAGGTGGGCCAATACAAGCAACTTTGAGATCACAGCCACCAAATACAGTAAATGGAAAAATAAGAGTTACCGATCAAGGCGAAGTGATACAACAAAAATACGGATACGAACCAATGGCTAAATATAATTTGTGTAGTTATATTGGAGCGGTGGCAGAGGCTTCATTAAATCCACCCCCTTCTCCTAAAAATAGTTGGAGACAATTAATTGAAAAAATGTCTGATATTTCTAAAAGTTCGTATCGAAGAAATATTAATCAAAGTTCTGAATTTATAAAATATTTTAAAACTGTGACACCACACGTTGCTCTTGGTAAATTATCTATTGGTTCTAGACCTTCAAAAAGAAAAAAGACAGATAACATTAAAAGCCTAAGAGCTATTCCTTGGGTATTTGCTTGGACACAAATTAGACTGATGTTACCGGCATGGCTGGGTACAGCAGAGGCATTTAGATACTCGTATATTAAGAAATTTAGAAAAACTTTATTCGACATGGAAAAAAACTGGCCTTTTTTTAATTCTATGCTTGATATCTTGGATATGGTGATTTCTAAAGTAGATCCAGATGTATCTAAAATTTATGAACATTATTTAGCTGATGATGATTTAAAAAAAGTAGGAAAAAAATTGAGATTCCAATTCGATACAATAAAAAAATTAAATAAAAAAATAACGCCAACAGAAATTTTGAATAATAGAAAACAATATAGAACCTCTGTAATTGTTAGAAATATTTATTCTGAAGTTTTAAATATTATTCAACCAATTGTAATAAAAAAACTTAAAGATAAAAAAAATTTAAAAAATAAAAAAGATTTAAATGATGCATTAATGACATCTATTGCTGGAATATCAGCTGCAATGAAAAATACCGGCTAATATGACAGAAATATTGATAGCTTTTGGTGCAGGTTTAATTAGTTTTTTATCACCTTGTGTATTACCGTTAATACCTGGTTATATTTCATATATTTCTGGAACTACATATAATGAACTTTTAGAAACAAAGATTAAGTTATCTCCCCTAATATTTTTTACAGCCGGATTTTCAATTGTATTTGTACTTTTTGGAGCAGCCGCAACATTTATTGGTCAATTGTTTTTAAGTTATTCAAATGAACTTAGAATTACAGCAGGAATAGTAATAATAATTTTCTCTTTACATATATTAGGTTTTTTAAACTTGAAATTTTTTAACTATGAAAAAAGATTTCAGGTATCAAATAATAAGAGTTTTTTTGCTCCAATTTTACTGGGAATGGCTTTTGGATTTGGTTGGACACCTTGTATTGGACCAATATTAGGATCAATACTAGTTTTAGCAACTACAGAAGAATCTTTATTTAGAGGTATAATTTTATTATGTTTTTATTCATTAGGACTGGCAATTCCTTTTATTCTTTCTGGATTATTAATACAAAAATTTATAGGTGTTTCTGATAAACTTAAATCAAAAATGAAAATAATTATAAATATTAGTGGATATTTACTTTTAGTTACTGGCATCTTAATTTTAACAAATCAATTACAGGCATTAGGTTTTTATTTGATTGAGTATTTTCCTATTTTACAAAAACTTGGCTAAGGGTTATAATTAATAATGTCTTTGAGCTATTTAATTGGTCAGTCAACAAAATTTGTTTGGTATTCAACGCATTATTTAATTTCATTTAAATATGCAACTCCAATTAAAATAGATCGTCAAAATCCACCACCTTTTTTTAAAAAGATGCCATCAGGCAAAAAATTATTTTATGAAATGATAAAGTTATTTAATGAAGAGAGAAAATATATAAATCAAAAAAAATATAAAATTCCAAAAACTAATGTGAATGATTTTGCTAATATATTTAAAGGAAGTTTTAATTTTTTTATGGATCTCCCTAAAATTGACAAAAGAAGAACTGAAAAAAAATTTAAAGATTTAAATGAAAAAAATAAAGATTTGCCAAAATACTTTTTAAGAAACTTTCATTACCAAACCGATGGTTATCTTAGTGAAAATTCAGCTAATTTATACGAATTTCAAGTAGAAACATTATTTTCTGGATCAGCAGCCACAATGAGAAGATTTTCTTTATTACCAATTATCGAATATCTAGAAAATAATGATGAAAACTTAAATTTCTTAGATGTAGGAACAGGATCTGGTGAATTTATTAAAACAATAAAGTATAATTTTCCAAAATTAAATATTACTTGTTCGGATATTTCCAAAGCATATTTAGAGGTCGCAAAAAAAAAATTAAAAAAATTTAATAATATAAATTATAAAAATTGCAAAGGTGAGGATTTACCTTTTGAAAATGAATCTTTCGATATTATAAATTCGGTTTACTTATTTCATGAGGTTCCTTCTGCTATAAGATCAAAGATTTTTTCAGAAATATCTAGAGTACTTAAAAAAGACGGAATTTTCATTTTAACAGACTCACTTCAGCTTGGAGATAACTATATTCTTGACCCATTATTGGAATTTTTTCCATATTCAACACATGAACCTTATTATTCTAAATATATAAGAGAAGACTTAGTTAATGCTGCAGAAAAATTTGGTCTAAAAATGTATTATTGTAAAAATGCTTATCTTTCAAAAACTTTAGCTTTTAAGAAATTAAATTATTTTTAGTTTATTCCAAACTTGCGCTTAAGATGTCTTAATTTACCTTCGGTACTGTCAAAATCTAGATAACACCCTTGTAAAAATCTTCTTCCTTCGTTTGGATTAAATGCAGTTCTTCCATGTAGTAGCCTATGATTGTCCATCATCATTAAATCTCCAGGCATCAATTTAAATTCTATTCTGTATTTATTAGAATTATATAATTCAGATAAATATTTTCTTGCTTCATAATAGAGTTCTAATTCTTTTTTTTCTAAAATCGGAACATAATCTAAACGTGTACTGAATCTTACACTTTTGAATTTTTTATTTTGATCAAGATGAATTAATTCTGACCAACTTTCTAGAACTACATCTTTATCAATAAATCTAAATCTTACTTTTATAGATGAAAGAATGTTGTAATATTTTGGGTTTTCTTTCTTAAGCAACTCTGAAACTGTATATCCATCAACTAATGTTGAGTAACCACCACTTACGTCATTTTCAATACAATGAAGAATTTGAATACATGGTGGAAGAGGATTTCTATATGGGTTATCAGTATGAGGAGTTAAATGAAGTCCTGTGTAAGCTAAATCATTTGGATTAGGTTTAGATTTGACATCAAAGTGCTCCCCAAAATTTGTTCTTTTGACACTTCCTATAGAATTTCCAAATTGAATTAAAAAATTATTTTTTGTTGGAATATTTTTAATTATTACAAAACCATATTTGTAAAATGAAATAAGCATTTCATACATTTCTTTAGAGTCAAAAAATCTATCATTATATTCAAAATTCTTAATATTTTTTAGATTACAATCCCATTGAATTTTTTCTATTGAGTCTAACTCGTTATCAATGCCAGCAAATTCAGATGATAATTTTTTAATTTCATATTTAGAACTAATACCGTCGTTAAATTTAATTTTTAAATATTCTCCATCTATATTAGCTTCATCAATATCAATTTTAAAATTCATCGTTGCGGGATCAAACAATCTTTGTTGTGTTCCCGGGTCCAGATGTTCACTTTCGGAAACTCTTTCTCTTAACCAAAAAGGATGTATCTCCTTTTTTGTTCCATCAGCTTCTAAAATAACTTTTTTATTATTTATGAGTTCAATTTTCATTTAAGTCTAAGGATTATTTAAAATTTCGCTTTAATCAAGATAAATTAAATAGTAGAAGTAAAAATGGACTCTAAAAATTATCAAACATATTCAAATTTTTTAAAATCTTTGTCTTTCAAATTAACAAGATTTTATTACAAAAAATTAGATAAAAACTTTGTTATTTATAATAAGCTTAAGGGTAAAGGATATGACCCAGTAACGACATCTGACAGAGCCTTTGAGAAATTTATAAGAAAAGAAATTAAAAAAAGATTTCCGACTCACCAAATTATTGGAGAAGAGTTTGGAAAAAGCAAAAACGAAAGTGAATTTACATGGATTATTGATCCAATTGATGGAACAAGATCTTACGTTTCAGGTAACCCAACTTGGAGTAATTTGATTTCGCTAAATCATAAAGGTAGACCAGTATTAGGTTTGGCAAATTTTCCTAAATTAAAAAAATTTTATATGAATATAAATAAAACCACTGCATATGTTTATGAAAATAAAAAAAAAAGAAAACTTAAAGTAAATAAAAAAATTAATTTTAAAAATATAAAATTAGCTGCTGCTTTTCATGGATGGTTACCAATACATAAGCAATTAAAAATTAAAAAATTTCTAAAAAAAATGCAATTTCCATGCTTTGATGCATTAACATATGCTCAGCTTGCTGAAGGTAGAGTAGATGTTGTCGTTCAATGTGCAAATAAAATTTGGGATATTCATCCATTAATACCAATTATCAATGCGGCAGGAGGAGTCGTAACAACTTGGGATAATAAAGATCCAGTATTAGCTGGTAATATAGTTGTCTCAAATAATAAAGTTAATCATTTAAAAATTCTTAAGCTTCTTAAACCAGCTTTAAAATGAAAAACGTAATAGTTTTACAACATATCAAAATAGAAGATCCAGGTTATATAAAAGATTTAATGATCAAAGATAATATAAATTTAACCACTATCGAATTAGATGAAGGTGAAAAAATCCCAAATAATCTCTCTAAATTTGATGCAATGTTTTGTATGGGAGGTCCAATGGATACTTGGATGGAAAATGATTACCCGTGGTTAATAAACGAAAAAAAAAGAATAAAAGAATTTGTCGTTGAACTAAAAAAACCATACCTAGGTTTTTGTTTGGGGTGTCAATTACTTGGAGAGGCTATTGGTGGGAAAGTTGTAAGATCAGAATCATCTGAAATAGGAATTTTAAATATAGATTTTCTTGAAAATAAAAAAAAGAAGGATAGTTTATTTTTTTCATTTCCTAATCAAATTAAATCACTTCAGTGGCATTCTTATGAAGTAAGGAATTTAGAAAATAATAAAGATGTTACATTAATAGCATCTTCTGCAATCACTAAATATCAAATTTTTAAATATCAAAATCATGCTTATGGAATTCAATTTCATATAGAAATAAAAGACTCAACTGTAAATGAGTGGGGGTGCGTTCCAGAATATAAATCTGCGTTAGAGAAACAATTTGGACCGGGAGCATTAGATAAATTTGATCAGTCCGCTAAAGAAAATATGGCAGATATGAATAAATATTCTGAGATTTTGTACAAAAATTTCAAAAAACTCGCTTAATAAATCACCTTTCCTTTTCAAATTTTTCTAAATACACTTAAAAAAAAAAATATTGGAGGGGAAAATGAATTTTAGATTTTTATCAAAAATTCTTTTGGCTATTTTATTAATTTTTGCTTCAAATACTGCATTTGCAAAAACTATTAAATGGTCAATGCAAGGAGATAGTTTAACACTTGATCCTCATGCACAAAACGAAGGTCCAACAACTCAAGTATCAAGACAAGTTTATGAAGCACTTGTTACTAGAGGATTAGACATGTCAATTGGACCACAATTAGCAACAAAGTGGAAAGCCGTTGATCCAAATACATGGTACTTTTTCTTAAGAGAAGATGTTAAGTTTTCTAACGGGCAACCGATGACTTCGGAAGATGTTGTTTTTAGTATTTTAAGAGCAAAACAACCAACTTCAGACTTCAAGGAGTATATTAGCACTATCTCATCAGTTAAAGCTATTGATGATTACACAGTTCAAATTAAAACAAGTAAACCAAACCCGATTCTTTTGAACCAACTTTCAAATATATTTGTAATGTCAAAACAATGGTCAAATGAAAACTTTGCTACAGCACCGCAAAATTGGGATGCTGGTCAAGAAACATTTTCAGCTGTAAATGCCATGGGTACTGGACCATTTAAAATTACGTTAAGAGAACCAAATACTAAAACGGTTTTCAAAAAGAATAAAAAATGGTGGGGTGATGTTGAACATAACATTACTGAAATACAATTACTTCCAATTAAGAATGCCGCAACTAGAGTTGCTGCATTATTATCAGGAGAAATTGATATTGTTACTGATGCACCAGTGCAAGACTTGAATAGAATATCTTCATCTGCTGGTCACAAGGTTGAAAGTACTCCACAAATGAGAACAATTTTCCTTGGAATGGATCAAGCTGCTGATCAATTAAGATCTGGAAATACTGGCGACAATCCATTTAAGAAAAAAGAAGTAAGACAAGCGCTTTACCAAGCAATAGATATCGAAGCAATTAAGAAGAAAGTTATGAGAGGTTTGAGTGAACCTGCAGGAATAATAACTTTCCCAGGAGTTACAGGTTACACAAAAGCACTTGATAAAAGACTTCCGTACGATGTTGATGCTGCGAAGCAATTATTAGCAGATGCAGGATATCCTGACGGGTTTGAAGTAGAGTTAAGATGTCCAAATGACAGATATGTAAATGACGAAGCTATTTGTACAGCTGTTGTCGGTATGCTTGGAAAAATAGGAGTTAAAGTAAACCTATTTGCTCAAACAAAAAGCAAACACTTTAAAGAACTTAAGGATGACCAAGGAGATTTTTACATGTTAGGTTGGGGTGTTCCTACTTTAGACAGTCACTATGTTTTCCATTACTTATATGAAACTGGAGCTAGCTGGAATAAAGTTAACTTTAGTAACGCAGATGTTGATTCTGCTATAAGAGTCATGGAAGGTGAAGTTGATTTAGATAAGAGAAATGCTGCAATTGCAAAAGCTTGGGAAATTGTAAAAGATGATATTTCTTATCTTCCTTTACACCACCAAGTGATTTCTTGGGCATCTAAATCAAATGTAGATGTTCCTATTAGACCAAATAATGAACCATTATTTAGGTTTTCTAAAGTAAATTAAATTAATCTATTACAAGCCCTTTTTTTAAAAGGGCTTGTAACTTAAGTTCTCACAAATTGATTAAATATTTTTTTAAACGTCTGTTTCAGTCAGCAATAGTTATGTTGATCGTTGCTTTTGTTTCATTTTCATTATTTAATTTTGTAGGCGATCCAATTAACAATATGGTAGGAGAGGAAACTTCCGATGAAGAAAGATCCCAACTCCGAGAATCTTTAGGTTTAAATGATCCTGTATATGTTCAATTTTCAAGATTTGTAGTAAATGCTACAAAAGGAGAGTTTGGAATATCATACCAATTACGAAGACCTGTTTCAGAGTTAATTACCGAAAGATTGCCAGCAACAATTGAGTTGGTTTTAATTTCAGCTTTAATTGCACTTGTATCAGGAACTCTGCTTGGAGTTTATACTGGGATTAACCGAAAAGGACTTTTCAGCGATATTATATTAGCAATATCCTTATTAGGAGTTTCACTTCCAACTTTTGTTATAGGAATATTATTTATATATCTTTTTGCAGTTATTCTTGGAGTTTTACCATCTTTTGGAAGAGGTGAGGTTGTAGATCTTGGATTTTGGTCTACAGGATTTTTAACTTTGACAGGACTAAAGGCAATAATACTACCTTCAGTTACTCTAAGTCTTTTTCAAATGACCTATATTATTAGACTAGTGCGGGCAGAAATGATGGAAATACTTCAAACTGATTATATTAAATTTGCTAAAGCAAGAGGTCTTAGTGAAAAAAGCATTTATTATAAACATGCTTTAAAAAATGGATTGATACCAGTAATTACTATTGCTGGAATTAATATTGGTACATTAATCGCATTTTCAATAATTACAGAAACTGTCTTTCAATGGCCTGGTATGGGATTTTTATTTATCCAAGCTGTTCAGTTTGTTGATATACCAATAATGTCAGCTTATCTATTTTTTATTGCTTTTGTATTTGTAATGATAAATTTTATTGTTGATATTTTGTATTACTTTATTGATCCACGTATTAGAGTAAAAGCGGAGGCGGCAAGTGGATAATAATAAATCAAATTTTATTAATAGAATAAGAAATAGCGATGTTTATTTTAGCTTCAAAAAATCACCAACAGCTATAGTTTCTTCAATTATATTAGCCATTATATTCTTTTGTTCTTTTTTTGTAGAGCTAGTTGTTCCATACAATCCTTTTGATCCATCTTCGTTATCTTTAATGGAAGCATTTACTCCACCTTCATGGACAGAAGATGGTCTTTCTAAATTTATACTTGGAACGGACGGTCAAGGTAGAGATATGCTTTCAACAATTCTTTATGGATCACGAATTTCTTTAATTGTAGGTTTTTCTGCAATTATATTTAGTCTAGTTTTAGGTGTTACATTGGGTTTAACTGCTGGATATTTTGGAGGTAAGTATGAAATGTTTGTTATGAGATTAACAGATGTTCAATTAACAGTTCCAAGTATTTTGATGGCATTGCTAGTTGATGGAATTGCAAGAGGAATTATCTCAAGAGAAATGCATGATGATATGGCAATTTATGTTTTAATTTTTGCAATAGGGATTTCAGAATGGCCACAGTTTGCAAGAGTTTCAAGAGCAGCAACTCTTGTTGAAAAAAATAAAGATTATGTATCAGCCTCAACTATTATTGGAGTTTCAAATTTGGTTGTTATGTTCAAACATATTTTGCCAAATATAATGAGACCAATTTTAGTAATAGGAACAATAGGACTCGCCTTAGCAATTTTAGCCGAGGCAACTCTTAGTTTTTTAGGTGTTGGTGTTCCACCAACAACTCCATCCCTTGGAACACTTATACGACTAGGTAATGATTTTTTATTTTCTGGTGAGTGGTGGATAACTTTTTTTCCAGCAATTTTTTTAGTTTTATTAGCTTTTTCAATTAATCTTTTAGGAGACTGGATGAGAGATACACTTAATCCAAAATTAAATTAATGAGTTTTTTAAAAATAAATAATTTAAGTGTTGATTATAAAATGAGAAGAGAAACGGTTCATGCTGCCAAAAATATAAATATTGAGGTAAGTAAAGGTGAAATTTTAGGATTAGTGGGTGAGTCTGGATCAGGTAAAAGTACAGTTGGAAATGCAATAATTAATTTAATTGATGAACCGGGGAAAGTTTCTAATGGAACAATTCATCTTGGAGAAATTAATATTCATGATGATCCTGAAAATATTATTAAATATAGAGGAAAAAAAATTGGTCTAATTTTTCAAGACCCTCAAACTTCTTTAAATCCAATTTTTACTATTGGTGAACAATTAGTTGAAACTATACAAACACATCTAAAATTGGATAATGAACAAGCAAAAAATAAAGCAATAAATTTGTTAAAAGAAGTTGGAATAAAAGATGCGGAACAAAGATTTAATAATTATCCTCATCAATTTTCTGGAGGAATGAGGCAGAGAGTTGTTATCTCATTAGCCTTATGCTGTGAGCCCGAACTTCTTATCGCAGATGAACCAACAACAGCTCTAGATGTTTCAATTCAATCACAAATACTTGATTTGATTAAGAAACTTACAAATGAAAGAAATTTAGCTGTAATTTTAATAACACATGACATGGGTGTGATAGCCGAGACAACAGATAGAGTTGCCGTGATGAAAAACGGAAATCTTGTTGAAATAGGTTTTACTAAAGAAATTTTGACCAAACCTAAGGAGATTTATACTAAAAGTTTAGTAAGTTCGGTACCACCAACAAATAAAAAAATATCTAGATTTATAATAATTGAAAAGGAAAATAAATTGAATCAAGAAACAAACATTAAAATTTTAAATAGATGGACTAAAAAGCAGATTACCAAACAAGATTTAGTTGAGGTAAAAAATTTACATAAATCTTTTGATGACAATTTTTTTACAGAAAATTCAAAAAATATAGTAATGGCAGTAAATGATGTTTCATTTAAAATTATGGAAGGTGAGTCATTTGGTCTTGTTGGAGAAAGTGGAAGTGGAAAATCAACAATTGCTAAAATGATTGTTAATTTATTTAAGCCAAGTTCTGGTGATATTTTCTTTGATAAAAACTGCATTACAAAAATTAAAAAGAATAAAGAAATGATGAAATTTAGAAAACAAATTCAAATGATTTTTCAAGATCCTTATTCTTCTTTAAATGGTAGATTAAAAGTTGAAGATATAATCGCAGAACCTATAAAACTTCATAATCCATCAATAAAAAATATGGATCTAAAAAATTATATTTTTGATTTGCTAGAATCTGTTGAGTTATCAGCAAATTCATCAACTAGATATCCCCATGAATTTTCTGGTGGCCAGAGACAAAGAATTTCAATTGCAAGAGCGTTAGCTACACAACCAAGGTTATTGGTATGTGATGAGCCTACTTCAGCTTTAGATGTAAGTATTCAAGCGCAAATTTTAAATTTATTAAAAGATCTTCAGGAACAATTAAATTTAACAATACTGTTTATTAGTCATGATTTACCAGTAGTTCGACAAATGTGTGATAGAATAGGTGTATTAAAAAATGGTAAATTGTGTGAAATATCTAATTCTGAAGAATTATTTCAAAACCCAAAACATGAATATACAAAAGAGTTATTGAGATTGATGCCAAAAATTGAAACAATTTATAAATAAGGAGGAAATAAATGGGGATTTTTAAAATGATAAAAGAGAGTGAGGCCTCAGGAAAAGTAAAAGAAGTTTTTGAGGATATTAAAAGTTCAAGAGGAATAACTGAAATTCCAAATTTTTGGAAAATGTTAGCTAATGATCCAAATGAACTTGAGAGATCTTGGAATTCTTTAAAACAAGTAATGAGAAAGGGAGCATTGGATCCAATTACGAAGGAATTAATTTATGTTGCAGTTTCTATAACAAATAGTTGTGAGTATTGCACAAAATCTCATTCATATGCTGCAAAAAAGAAAGGCGCTACTGATGAAATGTTAAAAGAAATGATATCAGTAGTTGGTTTAGCAAATAAAAATAATAAATTGGTAGATGCTTATCAGGTTGAGGTAGACGAATTATATCAATAATTGATTATTTTGTTATTTTATTTACAAATTTTTCAATTACAGGAGCAACTATAGTTGTAGCAATCATAGCTACTGGTAAACTTACAGACCAAGCCTTTAAAAACCTTTTAATATATAATTCATCGAACCCGGTATTTATATAAGTTATTATTAGTGTCATTAATAGACTCATGCCTAAACCCATAAAAAAAATAAATAGTATTTTTGAATACTTTTTCGGAAACATTTTTAATTTAATTTCCCCAAATAATTAACCATCACTACACCAATTATAATAAATATAATTCCTACGATACCGTAAAAATTTGGAATCTGATTTAGTTTCAACATTGCAAAAAGTACAACACCTGTAACAGTTAACCCACTGTAAGTAGAGTATGCAAATCCCACAGGAAGAGCAGACATAGCTTTTGCTATTGAGAACATCGTTATACTCATAAATAATATACACAAAATTGATGGGGTTAATTTTGTAAAACCATCCGAAATTTTAGCAAAACTATTTGATGCAATGCCAAATGAAATTGCAATAGCTAAAAATAAATATCCTAATAAAGGTTTCATCTTAATTATTTCCAAGTAAGTTTACGATTATTACACCAGAAATTATAAGCACTAATCCAATCAAAGTATAAAGATTAGGAACTTGTTGGAATTTTATTACACCCACTATTGAAGTTGCAATAATACACAATCCAGCAAACGATGCATAAGTTATTCCGACTGGAATAGATTTCATCACAATCGACAATGCATACATACATGCAACAATTGTGACTGCTGTGATTATACTAGGAATCAATAATGTAAAACCCTCAGCACTTTTAGCAAAACTATTTGAAGCTGTTCCAAGAATTACTGCGATTATTAAGATTATATAAGCTGTAATATTACCCATTTTTTTTCGACCACGTTATAGCATCTTCCATCCTATCATCTCCCCAGAAGATTTCACCATTAACTATGAACGAAGGGCTTCCAAAAACTTTATTTTCTCTCGCACTATCAGTATTTTTTAAATATTGAGTTTCAATTTCATTTGAATTTGCTTTTGTAATTACTTTTTCCTTATCAATATTTAATTCTTTGCATATTTCTGAAATATTAGGTTCAGTAGCCGGCTCTTTACCCGCTTGAAACCACCTTTTATAAGTCAATCTTACATAATCAATTCCCCAACCTTCTTTTAAACCTAATATTGCAAGTTTATTTGCTAAATCAAATTCTGTTAAGGGGTAGGGCACGGGAGTTTTTGCAAAAAAACCATAACCCTCAGCTCTTCTTTCAATATCTCTCCACATGTAATTTACTTTATTCATTTTTTCCTTTGGAAAGGGAATGTTATTCATTTCTTTCATAATAGCTCTCACACTAAATGGAACCAAATTAAATTTAACTTGGTGTTTTTTTTCAACATCAAGCATTCTTGTCACTGATAGGTAAGTGTAAGTACTCCCTATTGAAAAATAAAAATCAACACTACTCACTTATTTTGGCATTGGCGTAGCACCAGTTTCTAAACTAACAATTTTGCCATTATTATATTTATAAACTGCCATTACTGCCTCAACGTTTCCATCATCAAATGTTACGAATGCATGGTGTATTCCAATTTCATCATTTTCATAAACAATTCTAACTTTATCTTGTTTAATATCACCACTCATAGCCCATTTAATAACATCACCTTTAGTTAAAACATTTCCTGATTTATGCATTGTGAATTTAAAATCATCATGCAAAAGTTCATTCATCGCTGCTTCATCTTTATTTTTCATTGCATCACTATATTTTTCTAATATAGACATATTTTTCTCCTTATAATTTTTCAGACTCCTCACAAATTACAAAAGTGCTTTTTTCTTCTGTATTAGACCTTCTGAATCCTACTATTTGTTGATGAGCATCTGAGTTATACCAACTCATTGCCTTTTCTTTGTCTGGGAACTCTATAACTACTGTAAGAGTTCCTTTTTCTCCTTCGTGAGCCAAAGTTGCCGGCGTTCTAACTAAAAACTTTCCTCCAAAAGCTGCAATAGTTGCGTCAACTTTCGAAGCATATTCGTTTTTAAACTTATCCATATCTTTTACCCTTGGGTGAGCTATTACATATGCCTTAGTCATCCTCGCTCCTGTTTCTAGTTTACTTGTTTCACAATTAATAAAGTGTTTGTATTACCTTTTTAACTTTTTCTTCACCATTTGGCACGAGTTTGTTTACAAAAGCATGACAAGCACTTGTTTTTGCTTCATCATACTTAGATCCATAATGTTTATCTACCCCTTTATTAACACCATCATCCCACTCTTTTTCATCAATACCAATTTCCAAAGCATAAGCTTTTAATACTTTTACAGATGCCATTGATTTTTCTTTCATGCTGTACTCAAACGTTTCTCCACTTGGAAGAAAATAGTTTGCCATATAAATTCCACTACAATCGTACGCTTTATCCTTATCATCATTACTCATACCTGCTTGGGCTGTAGCAGCAATAATTAAAGAAGACAGTATATAAAAAATTATTTTTTGCATTTGATCCTTTCTCAAAAAAAGATCTCCGCAGTATCTTTTCTTAATTAAATTAATTTAATATTTAGAATAATCATAGCGTTTTTGATGCAACCCAGGTATGCGATTTTATATCCAACTTGGAAAAGGAAGACCTTTTTGCTGTAAAAAGGATTTGTTGAATAATTTTGAATTATATTTGTCAGATTTGTCGCAGAGAATTGTTACTATAGTTTTTCCTGGTCCAAGTTCTTTTCCAAGTTTTATTGCACCTGCAATATTAACTCCACAACTTGTACCCAAGCTTAACCCCTCATTTTTAATTAAATTAAAAAGTATTGGCAATGACTCATGATCATCAATAGAAAATGCACCATCAATTTTTGCTTCAGCGAAATTAGCTGTTACTCTACTTGAACCAATTCCTTCAGTAATTGACCCACCTTCAGATTTTAATTCACCATTTTTGATATAATTATAAAGCGCAGATCCAGCTGGATCAGATAAATAAATTTTAATATCTTTATTTTTTTCTTTTAAATATCTACTAACTCCTCCAATTGTACCACCTGTTCCAGATGCACAAACAAACCCGTCTATTTTGCCATCTGTTTGATCCCAAATCTCTGGCCCTGTAGTTTCATAATGACCTTTTGCATTTGCTGTATTATCAAATTGATTTGCCCAAACTACGCCGTAGTTATTAGAACTTTTTAATTCATCAGCTAATCTACCTGCAACCTTTATATAATTACCATCATCTTTATAAGGTCTGGGTGTCACCAATCTTAAATCAGCTCCAATATTTTTTAATGTATCTTTTTTCTCTTGTGTTTGATTGTCGTTCATTACGATTATTGTTTTATAACCTAAAGAATTACCCAATAAAGATAAACCAATACCGGTATTTCCCGCAGTTCCCTCTACAACTATTCCACCTTTAGAAATTAATTTTTTTTCTTGTGCATCTTTTATTAAAGCATGTGCTGCTCGATCTTTTACAGATCCTCCAGGATTTAAATATTCCGCCTTACCATATATATTGCATCCTGTAATTTCAGATGCTGCTTTAAGTTTTATTAATGGAGTATTTCCAATGCTTTCTATAAAATTATTTTTGAAGTTTTTCACTATCGCTTTTCTTTTTTTGTTTCTTCAGTAACAGCATAAGGTTTAAATTCTTCGGTTGATACTCCAATATTTCTAGCTGGTATACCAACCATTACTGCATTTTCAGGAACATCATTTGTAACAACTGCATTTGATCCAATTTTTGAATTCTTTCCAACAATAATTGGCCCAAGTACCTGGGCCCCAGATCCTATTACTACTTTATCCATAATTGTAGGATGTCTTTTATTATTTCTTTGCTGCTCTGAATTTATACTAGGAGATATTCCACCAAGAGTTACGTTATGATAAATGGTCACATAATCTCCAATTTCAGATGTTTCCCCAATTACTACACCCATGCCATGATCTATAAATAAATTTTTCCCAATTTTAGCTCCTGGATGAATTTCTATTCCTGTTAAAAATCTTGCAAATTGTGAAATTATTTTTGCAACTAAATGAAATTTTGCCAGTGAAAAAAATTTTGCAATTTTATAAAAAAAAACTGCCTTAACGCCTGGATAAGTGAGAATGACACTCAATTTTGAACGAGCAGCTGGATCCCTATCAATTATTGATTGTAAATATTCATTCATGTTTTTTATAGCCTGTTGTTAAAAGAATTAGTCGTTATATAATGATTATTTAAAAAATATAAAGGGGACTACAATGACATTAAAAATTAATAGTTTAGCACCAGATTTTAAAGCAAATACAACAATAGGAGAAATATCTTTTCATGAATGGCTAGGTGACAGCTGGGGAGTTCTATTTTCACATCCAAAAGACTTTACTCCTGTTTGTACTACTGAATTGGGATCATTAGCTAGAATGAAACCAGAATTTGATAAAAGAAATGTCAAAGTAATTGGTTTAAGTGTTGATCCTGTAGATGATCACAATAAATGGTTAAAAGATATTAATGATGTAACTGGTCACAAACCAGAATACCCAATTATAGCTGACGAAAAATTAGAAGTAGCTAAACTTTATAATATGCTAGAGGGTGATGCTGGTGTTACTTCAATGGGAAGAACAGCAGTAGACAACCAAACTGTAAGAACAGTCTTTATTATAAGACCTGACAAAAGAGTTGGTTTATTTCTTACTTATCCAATGGCAACAGGAAGAAATTTCTTGGAAATTCTTAGGGCAATAGACTCTATGCAATTAACAGCGAAACATAAAGTGGCAACGCCTGCTGATTGGAAAAAGGGTGATGATGTTATTATTGTTCCAGCTGTTAAAGATGAAGAAGCTAAAAAATTATTTCCAGATGGTTGGGATGCGGTTAAACCTTACTTAAGAAAGGTTCCAGATCCATCTAAATAGTTTTGTACTTAGTCTTACAAACTTCAGCCAATATTAAATTTGGATCTATAAATATTTTTGACTCTTTTGCATATTTATAAGATTTAAATGCAAAAACAGCCACAGGAAGCTCAGTACAGCCCAAAATTATTTTATTACATTTTATTCTCTTAAAGTAAGTTATCGCTGGTTGAATTGCTTTTGATGCTTCTTTTACTTTTCCTTGTTTAACAAGTTTGATAGCAACATTAACATATTTTTTTTGCACTTTTTTAGTTGGATTAACCAAATAAAAATTATTATTAAAATATTTATTATAAACTTTTGTTTTTATAGTTGCTTCAGTTGACAATAGTCCAATCTTAGACTCTGGTTTACAATTTATTTTAGTATATAAATAAGCTTGTTCTGGCATACTTAAAATAGGAATTTTTATTTTCTTTTTTAAATCATCGTACCAGTAATGAGCGGTATTACATGGAATTACAATAAATTTACAATTATTCTTTTGAAGTAATTTACAACCCTTCACTAGCTCCTTTAAAACATTATAGTATTTTTTTAAATTTTCAGGTCGCTTAGGTATATCTGACTTATTATATAATAAAAATTTTGGATATTCTTGATCTGACTTTCCTCTATACAACATTGAGAGTTTATTACATAGATCAAGACCAGCTTGCGTTCCCATTCCACCCAAAATCCCAATCATAATTAGACTTACTGATATATTCCGATATCTATTATTTTTATTTTCCCTGATAATTTAGAACCAGGATACATTTTATGACCAAGCTTTTTAGCATGCAAGGCTAGTGTTACATCAGCTTTTACTGCATCACCCATAACCTTACCGTTATCACCATAAACTCCTGATGGAATATCTACAGCTATAACTTTTAATTTTGAATTATTTATTTTGTCAACACACTCTTTAAAAATTCCCTCAATTTTTTTATTAAGTCCAATACCAAATAAAGCATCAACTATTACTGCGTCTTGATTTATATTTAATTCTTCGAGTGGTTTTTTTTTTAATTTATTTTTTTTGTATGCTTTAAGACTATCACCTTTATACATATTTTTTTCTAGACAATATAAGTCAATGTCTTTTCCATGATCATTTAATGAGCTAGATAGTATCAAGCCATCACCACCATTGTTACCCGGTCCACAAACAACAATAAATTTATTTTTTTTATAAATTTTAATTATCTGTTTTGCACATGCTTCGCCTGCCTGCTCCATAAGCTTAAAGGAGTCACCTAATCTTAAAAATTCTCTTTTTTCTATATCTTTGATTTCAGAGATTGAGAGAGCAATTTTTCTCATCATTTGAGCTTAATTTGATCTTAAAAAAATATCAATAAGACAACTTATGATCTTATTATTTTAGGGGTTGATTTTATGTCGAAAAAGACTATTTAAGCCTCTGTAAAATTATACGAATTCGATGTTTATATAATTTTCTCATTTTCCCTTTAGAGTAAGCAAACTTCTTTGGTTTGCTTACTCATTAGAAACAAAATGTTTCATTGAAAAACTATAAATTAGAACTACTTTATCTACATGGATACTGTATCTAACTTTCACTGGAATTGTAAACATACATGGAGGAAAAGTGCTAAAAATACTGCCTGGTGTTTGTTAGGTTGTGCAATAGGTGATTTAGGTACAATTTTATTTTTTCAACTAACACAAATTCCATTTCCTGTTTTAGGAGTAATGATTCTCGCAATTATAAATGGACTATTAACAAGCATTATTCTTGAAACAATAATTTTAATAAAGCAAAATTTTAATTTTTCTCAAGCATTGAAAACTGCGCTAGGAATGAGTTTTATTTCTATGGTAAGCATGGAAGCTACAATGAATTTAACCGATTATCTTTTAACTGGTGGTGCAATATTAACTTGGTGGGTCGTTCCAATTATGCTTGCAGTTGGTTTTGTAACCCCTTGGCCTTATAATTACTGGAGATTAAAGAAATTTAATATTTCTTGTCACTAAATCTGTAGTTTTTATAGTTTAAAAATCCAAATAAAATTATAGCTATAAAGGCAAATATATAAACAAAATCTTTATTGGGTCTGTCAAAATTCTCAATTTTAATTTCACTTATTATGTCGTCCATTTCTAAACCACTTTTCTTTGCATTTCCTTTCCAGTCAAGTGTATCTATGATTATATTATCTTTTGATTTAACAAGATTTATTCCATAATTTTCTAAATTGAAATTTTCATCATAAGTATTTTTATTTATTACAAATAATTTATATTTATCACCATATTCAGTTTGTCTTGTAATTTTTATATGAACTTCTTTATTGGGTTCAAAGATATGCTTATGGGCCTGTTCAAGCTCCAAATAATTAAACTTTGGATAAAATTTATTTAAAACATATTCAGGTGACAAAAAAGATAAAGAAATAAATAAGAAAATTATTATCTCAAACCATCTCAGTTTATTTATAAACCAAGCTTGAGTAGCAGCAGAAAATACTAAAATACCAATTAAAGAGGTAATAATTACTAATAATGCATGCCAAATATTTTCTACTCCTATTAAAAGTAACTCGTGATTAAATAAAAATACAATTGGTAAAACTCCAGTTCTCAAACTATACCAGATAGCTTGCATACCAGTTCTAAGAGGATCTCCACCAGATATTCCTGCAGCTGCATAAGATGCTAGACCAACGGGCGGTGTTACATCAGCCATCAAACCAAAATAAAATACAAATAAATGTACAGCAATTATTGGAAAGATATATCCAGACGCATTTCCAACATCTACTAGAACCATAGACATTAAAGAAGCAACCACTACATAGTTTGCTGTTGTGGGAAGACCCATACCGAGTAATAGACACAATAATATTGTTAATGCGATTAAAATTACTACGTTATCACCAGCAATAGACTCAATAACCAAAATTAAATTTGTACTTAATCCTGTAGATCCTACGGCACCAACAATTACTCCGGCAGTTGCAATTGCAACACCAACAGCGATCATATTAAATGCACCTTTCTCTAATCCAATTACTGTTTCTTTAGCCCAATCTTTTAAATTAGAACTTAATGAAGTTTCTTTTGGTGCTTTTAACAACTTGTTTATAAAATTAACTAGAACTAATGCAATTGTTGCATAAAATATTGAGTATGAAGCAGTTAGTCTCATATAAACCAATAAATAAATTAGTATAAAAATTGGGATTAGGAAGTGTAATCCAGAAATAAAAGTTTCTTTTAATTTTGGTAAATCTTTTTCTTCAAGTCCCTTAAGTCCTAATTTTAAAGCTTCTAAATGAGATATATAAAAGAGAGCAATATATGAAATTATAGCAGGTAAAAAAGCATGTTTTACAATTTCAAAATAAGTTACACCAATAAAACTTGCCATAACAAAAGCTGCCGCTCCCATAACCGGCGGCATTATTTGTCCATTAACAGAAGATGAAACTTCTATCGCACCAGCTTTCTCTTTTGAAAAACCAGTTTGTTTCATTATTGGAATTGTAAAAGTTCCAGTTGTTACAGTATTAGCCACAGAAGAACCTGATATCATTCCAGTCATACCTGAGCCTAAAATTGCTGCCTTTGCAGGGCCGCCTCTAGATTTTCCAACTAAAGCAAATGCCAAATCTAAGAAATATCTTCCGCCACCAGCTGTTTCAAGAAATGCTCCAAATAATACAAATAAAAATATGAAATCAACCGAAACACCAATAGGAATTCCAAATATCGCTTCTTGATCAAACCACTGAAAACCCACTAATCTTTTTAAAGATAGTCCCCCATGAGATATGATTTCTGGAGCATATTTTCCAAAATAAGAAAATAATAAAAAACAAACAGCAATAATAACTAGCGGTTTGCCAATTACTCGTCTCGTAGCTTCTAACAATAGGAATATACCTATTGAGCCAATAACTAACTCTAATGGAAATTCAAATCCTAACATTTGAATTGTTAATAAAACTCCACCTCTATCAACTAATTGGTCGTAGAAAAAATATATATAAAGACAACAAAATAGAGCTACGATAGAAATAAAAATATCAATTACAGAAATATTTTTATTTTTCTTAATTGGAAATATTAAAAAAGCTAACAAAAGAGCAAATCCTAAATGAATTGCTCTTGCAGGTAATCCTTTGAACATTCCAAAATCCAACATAAAAGGAAATGGTGAGGCGTACCATAATTGAAACAGTGACCAAATAATTGCTATGTATCCAACTATTTTTAAATGAAAACCAGATAACCTTTTTGTTGGAGAAATATCTTCTTGAATTTTGGTTTTGATATTATCTAGTGATTCACTCATTAAAGAATTTTATACCATCCTAAAAAAAAGGCCCAATAAAAATCGGGCCTTTTAATTTAATATGGATAATAATTACATTAATCCAGCTTCTTTATAGTATTTAAGAGCACCAGGATGTAATGGAGCTGATAATCCGTCAGCTATCATATTTTCCTTTTTCAAAGGTGCAAAAGCAGGATGTTGTTTTCTAAAATCATCAAAGTTTTCGAAAACAGCTTTTGTAACTAGGTATACAAGTTCTTCAGAAACGTCAGCACTTGTAACTACAGTAGCTTTAACACCAAAAGTAGTAACGTCTTTTTTCTGACCTGTGTAAGTTCCTTTTGGAATAATTGCTTGAGCATAGTAATCAGCTCCACTAATTAATCCTTGAACTTCTGAACCTGTTAAATTGATTGGTAATGCTTTAGCTCCGCATGTTGCAGCTTGTTCCATTGCTCCGTTTGGAAAACCAACAGAATAACCAAAGGCATCAATTTTACCATCACAAAGTGCTTTAACTTGCTCTGATGAAGTTAATTCAGTAACTGATTTAAAGAAACTATTGCTAACACCTTTGGCTTTCATTAACTCTTCCATGGTTCCTCTTTGACCAGAACCAGGGTTACCAATGTTAACTACTTTTCCTTCTAAGCCAGCAAAATCTTTAACTTTAGCTTTTTTTCTAGCCCAAATTTGAAATGGCTCGTTGTGAACAGAAAACACAGCTCTTAGATTGCTGTATTGTTTTCCTTCCCATTTACTTGAACCATTGTATGCATGATACTGCCAGTCAGATTGAGCAACACCAAATTGAAATTCACCTTCTTTAATTTGACCAATATTATAATT
The DNA here is from genome assembly GCA_902594655.1 of uncultured Pelagibacteraceae bacterium. Lineage (GTDB taxonomy): Bacteria > Pseudomonadota > Alphaproteobacteria > Pelagibacterales > Pelagibacteraceae > Pelagibacter. The sequence continues at coordinate 13,959 of CACJMW010000006.1, read as the reverse complement.
AGATCCTCCTGTTGAAGGCGCAGTACATCTGTATGCTTTATCCGAATTAGCTTTGCTTCTTCCATGCTCTGAACTTGTTGCATATTTGTGAAGCATTTTGCATATCGCGTTTCCAGTCTGGAAATAAACTCCAGTAGGTCCACCCGTACCAATTGTAAAAAACTCTGCTGATTTAGCAATAGTTGTAAATGACAGAGTTGATACAACTAATAAAAAGATGGCAGATATTCTTGAGATTATTTTTCTCATAACTTCCCCCCTTATTATTTATAAAAAAATTTTATCATCTTTATTTAGATTTTGTCGAGCTAAGAATTAATTTATTTAGACCAATTTTTTAATCTATTTACACCCTCTACAACCTTAGGTGCAAAATTTTTAATAGTTTGATTATCTATTTTTTCATTATGGGTTTTTTCCATAAAATTTTTACCATCAAAATCTGTAAAACTTAATCGTGCTAATAATTTATTTTCTTTAAAACCAAAATCTGATCCAGGAAGTAACGCAACTCCTGTTTTTTCTAAAATATCTTTACACATTTCACTTGATGAATTAAATTTTTTTCCAACAAACTCTGGCATTAAATAAAATCCACCTTGTGGTTTATTAATTAAAACATCGTTTGATTTTAAATTTTCATAAACATAATTTCCAACAGATTTAAGAATATTTTTGGATTTTTGAATATAATCATCATGATTATTTTTATGAGCTGTAATTGCAGCATACTGAATTGGTGCACTTACAGATGAAAAAGTCTCACTTGCTAAAACTTTAAGTTGATTAGTAATATTTGACAAATTTTCTGGAATAACAAAATATCCAAGTCTCCATCCGCCAGCGCCACACCATTTGCTAAGACCTGTGCTTATTATTGTTTTATCGGGAGCATATGTTGAAATTGATTTATAGTTATCTTCAAAAGATAATTCTGAATAAATTTCATCTGATAAGAAGTATAAATTGTATTTTTTTGACAATGCAGCAAGCTCCTCTAAATTTCCACAAATTTGTCCAGATGGATTATTGGGTGAATTTAAAAATAATAAATATTTTTGATCTTTATTTTTTTTTAATATTTTTTCTAATTCTTCAGCTGTTGGAAACCAATTATTTTCTCTAGAGCATTCTAGCCATTTAATCTTATTTCTACCTATTATTGCTTGTGGAGCGTATGATACCCAGCTTGGTGCTGGTAAAATAATTTCTCCATCAAAAAGTATGTGAAGTAAGAACATAAGTTCTTTTGAACCAGGGCCTACAATTATATTTTCTGGTTTATATTCTAATTTTTTTTTTGAAGAAATATATTTAGCAATAGCTTCTCTTAGCTCTTTTAATCCTTGCATTGGTAAATAGCTATTTTGATGAGCATTGTTTTTTAACTCAGCTACTACGTCTTCAGGAACTTTAAAAGGGGATTGACCAAAGCCAAATTTATAAACTTTCTTTCCTTCTTTCTCCATTTTATTTGATACCTCATTAATAAGTAGAGTAGAGGACGGTTTTAAGTTTTTTATAATATCTTTAATCATTAGTGTTTTAATTCTTTTATATCTTTAAATTCATCAAGAATTTTAGGGTTTGCCAAGGCTTCTTTATTTTTAATCTGATTACCTTCTATTATGTTTTTTACAGCTAACTCTACTATTTTATTGTTTTTAGTTCTAGGAATATCGCTTACTTGAATAATCTTAGAGGGCACATGCCTAGGTGAAGCGTTAAACCTAATTTGTTTTTTCATTTTGAGTTTTAATTCTTCATTTAATTCATATTTATTGTTTAATATTACAAATAAAATAATTCTAATATCATTATCCCAAGACTGGCCGACAACTATAGACTCTTTAATTTCTTTAAACTTTTCAACCTCAGAATAAATTTCAGCAGTACCTAATCTTACACCACCAGGGTTTAATGTTGCATCAGATCTTCCATAAATAATATAGCCACCTCTTTTAGTTTTAAGAGCATAGTCACCATGGTGCCATGTGTTTTTAAATCTTTTAAAATAAGCTTTTTCAAACTTTTTATTATTACTATCCTTCCAGAATTTTATTGGCACACAAGGGAATGGAGAACAGCAAACTAATTCACCTTTTTGATTAATTTTAGATTTACCTTTCTCGCTATAGACTTTTACATCTAAACCAAGGCCATTTGCCTGTATTTCTCCAGAATAAACAGGTTGATAAATATTTCCTAGCACAAAACAGGAAACAATATCGGTTCCACCAGATATAGATGAAAGGTGAACATTTTTTTTGACGTTTTTATAAATATATTCAAAACCTTCCTTTGATAAAGGTGAACCAGTTGAGCAAATCACTTTAAGATTTTTAAATTTAAATTTACTTTTTATTTTAAGATTTAATTTTTTAAGGCTATCAATATATTTTGCACTAACTCCAAGTAATTTAACCTTTTCTTTATCTACTACTTTTAATAATAAATCATTTTTTTTATACATTGGAAAACCATCGAAAAGTAAAATTGATGCTTTTGATGCTAGAGAACTTACTAGCCAGTTCCACATCATCCAACCACATGTAGTAAAATAAAAAATATTATCTCCTGGTTTAATTTCACAATGTAATTGATGCTCTTTTAAATGTTGCAGTAGTACACCACCAGTTCTATGACAAATACACTTGGGCTTTCCTGTAGTTCCACTCGAGTAAAGGATAGCTAAAGGATGATTAAAGTTAAATTTCTTTAATATATGATTTGTTTTTTTTATATTTTTTATATCTTTAGAATAAAAATACTTAATTCCCTTAATTTTCTTAAATTTAGTAAGCTTTTTTCCAGGATAACTTAAAACAACTACTCTTTTAATTGATTTAATTTTTTTTAATATTTCTGGAAGTCTTTCAATAACATTAATCTCTTTTCCATTATAATAATATCTATCTGCAATAACTAATATTTTAGGTTTAATTTGTGCAAATCTTTCAATAACACCTTTAACTCCAAAATCTGGAGAGCATGATGACCAAATTGCTCCAATAGCACTTGTTCCAATAAAATATTCAACTGTTTCAATTATATTTGGAAGATAAGCTGCAACTCTGTCACCGCTTTTAATATTATTTGATTTTAGAAAACTAATTATTTTATTTGAATTTACGTTTAATTGTTTCCAAGTTCTTTTTTCTTTATACCCATTTTCGCTTATAAAAGTTATTGCTTTAGAATTGTCGTTTTTTGACAATAAATTTTCTGCAAAATTTAATTTGTAATCTGATAGAAAGTAATTTTTATAAAATGTTTTGGATTTCTTTAAATTTATTGAGCCCTTATTACCTTTAACTTTACTATAATCCCAGATCGACTCCCAAAATTTAGCTGAATTTTTTATACTCCAAGTTAAAATATTTTTATAATTTCCTTTGAACTTTTGGTTGTATTTTTGTGAGATATAACCTTCATAATTTGCAAGATTCGAATTTGCAATTTCTGATTTGCTGGCAGACCAAAGTTTTCTCATAGACTAGCGTCGAAATTCATTATTTATAATGAAATTTTAACATAATATTAATATATCAAACAGGGAGGAGATAAAATGTTTTTAAAGAAATATCTTAAATGGATAAGTACCTTTTTAGTATTAACAGGAATACTTTTAACAAATTTGAATATATACCCATTAAATATTTATTTTCATGGATTAGGTGTAGTAGGTTGGACAATAGCTGGTTTTATGAGCAAAGATAAAGCTATTCTTACAAACTTTGGCTTTCAAATACCTTTATTTTTAATTGGAATTTATAAAGTTATTATTTAATGAAAAATATTCTCTTTGTTTGCACTGGAAACTCAGCAAGGAGTATAATTGCTGAAGCAATAGTAAATAATCATTTTAAAGATAAATATAAAGCTTATAGCGCCGGCAGTAACCCAACGGGTAAGATAAATAGTGATATTAAAAAATTTTTAGAAATGAAAAATTACGATCTGAGCAAAATAACATCCAAAAACTTTGATACTTTTATTAATAATGAAATTAAAATGGATCATGTGATTACCGTCTGCAATAATGCAAATAAGGAAGTTTGTCCTATCTGGCCTAAAAGAGATCAAATTATTCACTGGGATATTGAAGATCCTGTATCTAAATTAATAAATTTAAATGAAAATGAAAAAAATAACATTATCTTAAAAACGTTTAATGTTATTAACGAAAAAATTAATAATTGGATAAAAAATGAAGAACAATAATAAAATTTTCTTGGGCGAGTTTATAGCTAGCTGCTTTTTAGTAATGGTTATTGTTGGTTCTGGAATAATGGCTGAAAATTTAACTAATGATAATGCTGTTAGATTATTAGCAAATACAATTGCTACTGGAGCAGGATTGTTTGTTTTAATAACGTCTTTTGCCAATATTTCAGGTGCTCACCTTAATCCTTTTGTCAGTTTATCAATGTATTTAACTAAAAAAATTAAAGGAAAAGAATTATTAACCTATATTCCTGCACAAATACTTGGTTGTTTTTTGGGAGTTATGTTAGCCAACGTTTTTTTTGAACACAATATTATTGAATTATCTACAAAAAATAGAGATGGTTTTCATATATTTTTATCAGAAATAGTAGCAACATTTGGTCTTATTTTTATTATTTTTGCTACATTAAAAGATGGTAAAACTACAGTAGCTGCATGTGTTGCTACTTATATATCCGCTGGTTATTGGTTTACCTCATCCACATCATTTGCGAATCCAGCTGTTGCAATTGCTAGAACTTTTACAGATTCGTTTACTGGCATTAATTACTTAAATACACCAACTTATATATTTGCTGAACTACTGGGAGCTATTGCTGCCGTTTATATAATCAAGCGATTAATCAAGTAAATACAACTTTACTAAGAATTTTAATAATTTTTAACGTAGACATTAATATTAATTAGTTTACTTATTGACGAATCCTCGTACGGTTTCTCAAATAAATAAATTTAGCGATAGAAAATTTTCCCTTCACAGATTACATAGACCTCAAGTCATGAATCGATTGAACCGAAAACAATAATATATGGAGAAAAAAGTATGGAAATGACTTTAATCTATACAGTTATAGGGTTTGCCCTTGCTGGATATAGCGTAATCGCTAACGACTCAATTCAAACACTAGGTACATTTATAGCTTCAAAAAAGAAGTGGTTTAAATGGTATACACTTGCAGGATCTGCATCAGCTGTAATGATTATTGCGTTAGCATGGGGATGGTATTCGTATGATGGTGATATTTCTTATGGAAGATTAACTAGAATACCTTATCAAGAAATTCAATGGTATCATGCAGTAGCACCTGCAATACTATTATTATTAACAAGAATTGGAATACCAGTATCTACTACTTTCTTAGTTCTTTCAGCATTTGCCTCAACAGTCGTGCTTGAAAAAATGCTTATGAAAAGCGTCGTTGGCTATGGTTTAGCAGCTATGGTTGCTTACATCGCCTGGATAGCTGTTTCTAAATTCATTAATGAAAAATTTGATGAAGTAGACGAAAAATGGGTAGGCTTTTGGAGAAATGCTGTTTGGGTTTCATCAGGGTGGTTATGGTGGGTTTGGTTATCTCACGATGTAGCTAACATTGCAGTATACCTGCCTAGACAGTTAGACTTAACATTGCTTTTAATTGTAATGGCTTATTTTACTTCATTGTTATTTTACATTTTCTATATTCAAGGAGGACCAATTCAAAAAGTTGTTCTTGAAAAAACAGGAACAAGATATGCAAGATCAGCTACCATAATTAACGTAATTTATGCTGCTGTCTTATTCTACTTTAAGGAGCTAAACGATTTACCAATGTCAACAACATGGGTATTTGTTGGTTTATTGTGTGGAAGAGAACTTGCTATAGCTACCATGAACAAAGAATATAAATTAGGTTATGTCTTTCCATTAATTGGAAAAGATTTCCTAAAAATGGTATTCGGCTTAACTGTTTCAGTAGGTATAGTACTTGCAATACATTATATAATTATTCCAAATAATTGGTTTTAAAATAGTTTTAAACCGATAACTCCAGCAAGAATTAATAAAACTGAAAAAATTTTTGCTGGGGTTATTCTTTCACTTAAAAAGAAATAACCAATAAAGATTGAAAAAAATATACTTGTTTCTCTTAATGCAGCAACCATAGGTATGGGCGCTTGAGTAAAGCCCCAGATAACAATCATATAAATTACATAAGACATAGAACCTCCAACCCAAAATATAAATTTTCCATCTTTAGAAATTCTAGAAACAATATTTTCCTCTTTTTTAAGTTTTAATAAAAACGGAAATATGATCGCGCTTAAAATAAAAGAGAAACTCATGAAGGAAATAGCCGAAGCACTTATTCTTGCACCATATCCATCAACTAATGAGTACAAGCCAATAAAAAAACCAGTTAGCAAAGAGTATTTTAAAACATTTGAATTTTTTTCTTTATTATCAACTTTAAAACCTAACATCATAATACCAAAACAAAGCAGAAGTATTGAAACTGTTGTTAGTATATTAAAAACTACTCCTAAAAAGATTAATGATATGAAAGTTGCAACCAAAGGTCCAAAACCTCTGCATATTGGATATACTTTCGTAAATTCTCCTATTTGGTAAGAGGATAATAAGTACCATTGATAACCTTGATGGATAAGTGCGCTTACAATTATATAAGGAATACTTTCACTTGAGGGGAGTGGTAAAACTATGATTGCAACCACAGATAACGGTATATGCCCAAGAATTATTCCAGCTAAGGCTACAGTTTTGTCCGAATGCTTTTTGACCATAGCATTCCAGCTAGCATGCATAATAGTAGCCAAAAGTATTATAAAAAAAACTTTATCTTCCATTTATTTGAATTTATTTAGGTAATTCTTTTTAAAATATTTTCTTTAAATAAAACTCTATGAATAATTACAGCAAATACATGCAAAGAAATCAAAGCAATTAAAGTGTAATTTGAATAGATATGTATATCATAGAAAAAATCTGCTTTATCAAAGTCACTTTTAAGTTTTATTTTAAACAAGAAATTTAAACTTTCCCCATTAAATAATTTTTTTAAAGTTCCAGAGATTGTTACTGATAATAAGGTAATATAAAGTGCAAAATGATTAAGTTTAGCAATTATTTTTTGACCTGAAAATATTGCAGGCTGTAAAGCAGGGGTAGGATTTATAAATTTATATAAAAGTCTAAATAGAACCAAGTAAAATATTGATAATCCCAATGTTACATGAATATCTTCAATGAAAATCCTGTAATCTGAATAATCTAAATCTACTAAATAAAATCCCATTGGTATTTGTATCAACAGCGCGACAAAAGTTAGCCAGTGAAATAGTTTTGATACTAATCCGTATTCCGATATACTATTAGTTAATTGCATATTTAAATTTAAACATATTATGAAGTTATTAAAAAATATATTTTTGTTGATTTTACTTACTTTATTCACCTTTCCAGCGTTCTCAGAGCTATCAGTTGAGGAAATAATTAAAGGCAGACAAGCAATATTCAGTGAAAACTATAAAACAGCAAAAAGAGTTCAGGCACTATCAAGTGATATTGAGTTTGAAGCAGCTATAGAATTAATGAATAAAATGAGTGAGAATTATAAAAATTTACTAGATTATTTTCCAGAAAACTCAAAAGAAGGTTTTGATACAGAGGCGCTACCAACAATTTGGGAAAATAAAGACGAGTTCAATGCACTTATGCAAAAAGCTTCTGATGATATGTTAACTTTAGCATCAGTGATAGAGGACGCAGATGATATTAGAGGAACGTTAACAACATATATGTGGTCAAATTGCAAAGCTTGCCACAGTAAATTCAGAGAAGAACATTAAGTTTAATGATTAAAATAATACTACCTTTAATTTTATTATTTTTAATTGTTATTTTTTGGAAAAAGATTGATGAATTTATTTTAAATAAACTAGGATTTAAAACTTATAAAATAGTCGGTGGAATAATTATCGTAGCATTAGTTGTTTTAGCTTGGCTTCTTTATGATTAATAGAATAGCAAATTTTTTAGACAGTACTTTTTTAGACTTAGGAAGACAATTTAAGTGGACCTATCTTCCGCCATTAATGATATATCTAGCAGCTGGAATTTCCGGCTTAACAGGTATTGTAGGAACTTTCTTTGTTAAAGATTATTTGAATTTGTCAGCTGCATTTCTAGCAGGCTTAGGTTTTTGGGCAGGGATACCATGGGCTCTTAAAATGCCATTAGGTCACTTGGTTGATCTTATCTGGAACAAAAAAAATTATATGGTTTTCTTTGGAGCTGGGTTAATCAGTTTAAGTCTACTGATTATGTATGGATTAATAATTCATACAGAGTACATGTCTACAATTTTAACAGTCGAAACATGGTTTGTTATAAGTGTCATACTCGCACCTGTTGGATATGTTGTGCAAGACGTTGTGGCTGATGCGATGACAGTAGAGGCTGTTCCATTAATCGATGATCAAGGTGTTGATTATAGTAGGGATCAAATTAAAATAATGCATACAACCATGCAAACACTAGGAAGGTTTGCTATTATTGGTGGTACTGTATTAGTTGCACTTGCTAATGTAATTTTATTCAGCAACGTAGATAGTTTAGAACAAGCAGATAAAATTGAATTGTATGGATCAATTTATATTTATGCATTAATCATACCAGTCGTATCTGTGCTTGGAGTATTTTTAGCAGCATACTTAAGAAATCAAAAAATTAAAAAATTACAATCCCAAGGTTTAGAATTAAAAGAAGAGAGAGAAGGGGAGAAGACAAAAGTAAACTGGTGGATTTTAGGCGGAAGTCTTATCTTTGTTATTTTTACTTTAAGTATAGGTTCGTTTAAAGTTCCATTCGCACAAGAAATTGTATTTATTGGATCTGTTGTAATTATTTTGTTCTTAATGTTTAAACTTATTAAGGAACTTCCAGAAAATTTAAGATTAACTATTGTTGGAACAGCTGTAATAATATTTATCTTTAGAGCAATGCCTGGACCAGGCCCTGGACTTACCTGGTTTGAGATAGATGTACTTGAGTTTAATGAGCAGTTTTTCTCAGTATTATCTTTATTAGCATCTGTTCTAACTTTAGCTGGAATAGTTCTTTTAAGACCATTTATGGCTAAGAATTCTATCGCCAAAATTATAGTGGTTTTATCTATTGCTGGTTCAATATTATTTCTACCAAGTGTTGGAATGTACTATGGTTTTCATAATTGGACAGCATCCATTACAGGAGGCATTGTTGATGCCAAATTTATCGCTCTAATAAACACTGCTTTAGAATCCCCATTGGGTCAAGTTTCTATGATACCATTATTGGCATGGATTGCTAAAAATGCTCCATCTCATTTAAAAGCAACCTTTTTTGCAGTATTTGCATCTTTTACTAACCTTGCATTGTCAGCAAGTGCATTGGGAACGAAATATTTAAATAATGTTTTTACAGTTACAAGAGAAGTTAAAGATAAAGTATCTGGTGAAATTCAATCAACAGCAGATTATTCAGAGTTAGGAATTCTATTAATCGTGGTAACGCTGTTAACTCTAATTTTACCAATTATGTTTGTTTATATTATTAATAAAAGTAAATATAAAACTTCAGAATAAAATTACTCATTTACGTATACAGATACACCTCTATTATTTATATCTACATCAAATTTTTTATGAAGTGGTGGAAATGCTCTTTGAGCGCAATCTAATCTATCACAAGTTCTACATGAAACACCTATAGGCGTTTCAGTTTTTTTATCGTTTACATCTATATTTTCTGTATAAACAAAATCTTTTGCATACTTAGCCTCACAACCTAAACCAATTGATAACATTCCTTTAGGTTTCCCGAATTTTCCTACACCTTTTTCAACAGTCCGTGCAATACAAACATATTTTTCTCCATTAGTCATTCTACTAACAGCAACTTGAATTATATTTGGTCTAGAAAAAGCAGAGTAAACATTCCATCTTGGACACGCTCCTCCATATCTAGGAATTTCTATCCCAGAAATTGAAAATCTTTTTGAAATATTTCCAGCCATATCAACACGCAACATATGGAACGGAATTCCTGGCAGTTTTGGATCTTGTAAACATGTTACTCTGTGTGCAACTTGTTCAAAAGAAGTTGCAAACGTATTTTGTAAAAGCTCTAAATCATATTTTAATTTTTTACACTCTGCATGAAATAATTTGTATGGCATTAGAATTGCAGCTCCACAATAATTAAGTAGAGCAACCTTAGCTAAATTCTTCGATTCAGTAGATGGGAATTTAAAAGTTTCCAGGTATTCGTTAATTTCTTCTGATGCACCTTCTTGAGCAACCTGTGCAGCTGCATAAAGCTTTTTTGTTTCTAAAGAATTATAGTCACTTAATAACAGTTCTTTCTTGTTTTTATGATATATTTTAGAAAATGGTTTACTATCATCTGGAATTACATCTTTTACTGTAATTGAATATTTAGAGTAAAGATACTCACATAGTGCAATATATCTTGTTCGATTATTTTTTTGAATTTCATTAAAAATTTTTTCTGCAAATTGTTCAAGTTTAGGAAAATAGTTTTTATTCTCTTGAACAAAATCTGCTATAACTTCCCCTGGAAATGAATTTTTTCTATTATCTACAATTTTTCCAGAAAGCTTTTCAATTTTATTTACAAGCTCGTGATCTTTCTTTTTTAAAATATCACCCAATCTTAGTATAGCTTTGCCAATCTTCGGATTTGTTGAAACAAGGTCTTTTACTTCTGGAGCAAGAATATCTAAATCTTCAAAAAGAGAGTCGTCTAATATTTCAGATATATTATTATATAAATTTAAGTCTGATTTCGCTGTAAGGTCAGATAATTGTATCTTTAATTTATCACAAACCTTAAGAAGTAAATCTCCATCAATTTTTCTCTTGCCACTTTCAATTAAATTTAAATAACTAGGTGATATTCCCAGATCCTCAGCGAACTTGTTTGCTTGAAGCCCTAGTTGTCTTCTAAAAGCCTTGATTTTTGGACCAATTTTTAATGTTTCTGTACTCATAAATTTTCTATTTGTAAATTTTGTAAATATTAATTTACAAAAAATTTCCAATGTTTACAAGGAAAAAGTAACATTATCCTTTATTTTGTAAATATTGTAAATTATATAATTTACATGAACGAATTTAATAAAAATACACAAAACCAGATTACAGAGCAAGATATCAAAGAACATAAATCAAGAGGTATTTACCTCAGAGACGACCATTGTGATTGGGGCTCAAGTGGAATGAATGAAATGAGCCTAGAAAACAATGATCAAAATCAAAGCTCTTAAATCTATCAAATAATCAGAGGAGACGGAATGTCATCAGAAGGTAAGGTATCTTATAAACTAAAAAGATTTGCAGGAATTAAAAGAGATTATACGCCTGATGAAGTTGAAAGATTAAGAGGATCTATTAAAATTGAACATTCTATTTGTAAACAACAATCTGAAAAACTTTGGAAATTATTAAATACAGAACCTTATGTAAATACGCTTGGTTCTCTATCGGGAAATCAAGCAGTGCAACATGCAAAAGCAGGACTTAAAGCAATTTATTTAAGTGGATGGCAAGTTGCAGCAGATGCAAATAGTGCAGGAGAGATGTATCCAGATCAATCTTTGTATCCATATGACAGCGCACCAAAATTAGTAGAGGCAATGAATAACGCTTTGATAAGAGCAGATCAAATTCAACATATGGAAATTACTGATGGAGACATGAAAGATAAAGATAGAACTGATTATTTGTTACCAATTATTGCAGATGGAGAAGCAGGATTTGGCGGACCGTTAAATGTATTTGAATTAACAAAAAAATTTATAAAAGCAGGTGCCGCAGGCGTTCACTTTGAAGATCAATTAGCAAGTGAAAAAAAATGTGGTCATATGGGTGGTAAAGTTTTAGTTCCAACAGGTACAATGGTAAGGAATTTGAAGGCAGCAAGATTAGCATCAGATATCGCTGATGTTCCCCTTATTATTTTAGCAAGAACTGATGCTAATGCTGCAAAACTTATTACAAATGACTTCGATGAAAACGATAAACCTTTTTTAACAGGTGAAAGATCACCTGAGGGATTCTTTTATGTTAAAGATGGTATTGACCAGGCTATCTCAAGAGGATTAGCATACGCTCCATACGCTGATTTAATTTGGTGTGAAACTGCCACTCCTAATTTAGAAGAAGCAAAAAAATTTGCTGATGCAATTCATGCAAAATTTCCAGGGAAATTACTTGCCTATAATTGTTCTCCATCCTTTAATTGGAAAAAACATTTATCAGACGAAGAAATTGGATCATTTCAAAAAAAAATTGCTGAAATGGGTTATAAATTCCAATTTATAACTCTAGCAGGTTTCCATACACAGAATATTGCTATTTTTGATTTAGCAGAGAAATATAAAGAAGAAGGAATGGCTGCATATTCTAAAATTCAACAACATGAATTCGCAAGAGAAAAAGATGGATACACAAGCGTTAAACATCAAAGGGAAGTTGGAACATCTTATTTTGATGCAGTATCCAACACAATAAGTTCAGGAAAAAGTTCTACTACCGCAATGGATGGCTCTACTGAGTCTGAGCAGTTCTAAATATTTAAAATTTTTTTCATCATCTCAATTCAGTGGCTTTAAATATAATTAATTTATATTAGCTATTGGCTACCAAGAGTGTAAGTTAGCAAAATGAATAAAAACCTATTTTTGCTCACCGCTAGTAATGTATTTGGTTTTACAGCAGCGAATGTAACTGTTTTTTTAAGTGGAATAATAGGTGCTCAACTAAGTTCAATTAAATCTTTATCAACACTTCCACCATCTATTTACATAGTAGGTATTGCTATATCTACGATATTCGCGGCTAAGGTTATGAGTATAATCGGACGAAGGCTTGGTTTTGTTTTAGCATCAATAGCTAGCACAGTTGCAAGTCTTATGGCAGCATATTCAATAATTTTAGGTAATTTTTTTATTTTTTGTTTTGCTTGTTTTATTCTTGGTGCAGGTATGGCTTTTATTCATCAATATAGATTTGCAGCTGCAGAAAGTGTTGAGAAAGAACAAGCTCCCAGAGCAATTTCAATTTTATTATTAGCTGGAATTGTATCAGCATTTATTGGCATAAGTTTAGCAAACTATACTAAAAACTTTATTCCTAATTATCTATATGCGGGGTCATATCTTACTCTTGCTTTTTTGACTTTAATGCCAGCTATATTTTTAGCATTTTTTAAAGAAAAGAGTGAAACCATTTCAAAACAAGATAAACAAATTAGCACAAGAACTTATATTCAATTTATTTCTGATCCAAGATTTTTACAGGCGTTAACTGCAGCATCTTTCGCTTATGTTGTTATGGCTTTTCTAATGACAGCCACTCCTATTAGCATGCATATTATCCACAAATTTAGTTTAGATAAATTAGGTATAGTTATGCAATTTCATGTTTTAGCAATGTTTCTTCCATCCTTAATAACAGGAACATTAATAAAAAAATATGGGTTTAGTAAGATGATGTATTTAGGAGTTTTGTTTTATGTTTTTACAATAATTACAAGTTTTCTAGATCCTTCTTTTATTGGTTATTTATTAGGATTAATTTTTTTAGGAATAGGGTGGAACTTTCTTTTTGTAACAGCAACAAGTCTTTTGGTAACTACATACACGCCTGATGAAAAATTTAAAGCTCAAGGGTTTAACGACTTGGTTGTATTTTCTTTTACAGCAATCTCAAGTTTATCTGCAGGAATATTAATTTCTATGACTAGTTGGAAATCAGTAAACCTACTTTGTATTCCTTTTTTAATTTTAATTATTGCTTCAATATTAAATGCAGACTTAAGAAAAACTGAAAAAAATTAAGGGGTACACTCTTTGGTTGTCCCAAAGAGCTCCCCTTAATGTTGCC
>CACJMW010000005.1 GCA_902594655.1 uncultured Pelagibacteraceae bacterium | reverse complement strand
ACTGGATTATATCTAAAATTTTCTTTATCACTTTCCCAAACTTCAACTGAATGAGCCATTAGTTGTCTCATTGCTGGTTGGAAATAATTATTTCTAACTACACCGCAAGCAATTCCACTTGCTCCAGCAGCTGTATCTTTTTTTTCTAATACAACAATGTCGTTTGGATTTTTGTATTTTTCTGAAAGTTTCCAAGCAGTACTTAAACCGTGAATTCCTCCACCAATAATAACTACTTTTGCTTTTGTCGGTAATGACATAGTCGAAACATTATTATTTGTGTTAAGAAAGAATATATTATTTTTTATATATAATTTATATAAGTGTTGTCATTCAACTTTTGATTGTTTCTAAAAGCTTAGATTATTTAGGGTCTTAAGGTATTCGTTAAATTCATTAATGAATTCTGGGGTGGGGATAACGTATTTTTTTCTATTATCCTTGCCTTTTTTTTCCAAAAGAAAGAAATTTTTATCACAAGCTTCTTTAATCATCAAAGCAGACTTTGGTCTAGAAGTTTTAAATAGCTTAGTCTTCAATTCTTCAACTGATAAACTTTCACTATATTTATAAGCATGCATAACTATTAGCATCATATGATAATGAGAGGGTGATTTCCTAAAAAAATAATTACTTGATGTATGGGATAGTCTCATTTGATCTTCCCAAAATTCTAATAAATCCTTTTTAATTTTAGCCATCTATTTTAAGATCTTACTTTTGTTTTATCCGGATCATAGAATGGAAATCTAACTACTTTTGCAGAAATTCTTTTTTGATGACCATCGATTTTCCCAACTTCAACTTCAGTTCCAATCTCAGCATATTGAGGATCAATTCTACATAATGCTACATTTTTATTGAGTACAGTTGAAAAACATGCACTTGTTACAATCCCTACTTGAGCCCTTCCTACATGAACACAATCACCATGGGCGGCAGGTTCTTTAGCAATCAATTCAAGACCTACCAATTTTTTTTGTGGGTTTGCTTTTCTTTCAACTAAAACTTTTTTTCCAATAAAATCATCTTCTTTTGTTTTTAAAGGAACTGCAAAACCAATGCCTGCCTCAAAAGGATCTTGTTGACCATCAAATTCATTTCCAAATAATATTAAACCAGCTTCTATTCTAAGTTTGTCCAATGCAGCAAACCCTGCTGGAATTAATCCGTCATTTTTTCCTGCATCCATTAATTTATCCCAAACTTTAGGAGCATCTTTAGGGTGACACCAAACCTCATAACCTAATTCGCCTGTATATCCAGTTCTAGATATCACTAAGGGAATGCCATTTAAATCATCCATTCTGCATATAGTAAATCTGAACCATTGCAGTTCATCAATTGTTGGCTGAGTTGGAGGAGTAAAAATTAATTTATTTAAAATTTTTCTACTATTCGGACCTTGAATAGAAACGTTGCTAATTTGATCAGTTGAATTTTTAATGATTACTTTGTAATTTTTTTTCTTCGCAACTTCTTTTAACCATTCTCCACCATATTCATCACCACATATCCATCTATAACCAGTATCACTTAATTTTAATAAAGTTCCATCATCAAACATCATTCCATTTTCATAACACATTGCTGAATACACAACTTGTCCTACAGAAAGTTTTTTAATATTTCTTGTAAGAGTATAATTCATTAATTCTTCAGCATCTGGTCCTATAATTTCAAATTTTCTTAAAGCTGACAGATCTATTAAAACTGCTTTTTCTCTACAAGCATTATATTCATTAACCAAACCACTTTTCGTATAATCATTTGGTAACCAAAAACCTCTCGCGTCTACAAAATTTCTAGTAAGTTTAGAAGTTCTTTCATAGAAACCTGAATGTTTGGTAAGTTTTTTTTCTGAGTCTGTTTTCATTCTAAAAGCAAAAGATTTTTTAAATTCTTTTTTTCCGTCATAAGTTCTAACAAAAATATCTGTAGGATTCCATGAATTACATGCATCAATATCGCTAGGACAAGCAGAAGTACCAACAGTTATATCTTTCAAAGCTTTAAATAAAACATAATCTCCAGGTCTTGCAAAAGATTCATCAGATAGTACTGAGTTTAATCCGCCTGCTGAAGTATTAAAAAATAAGTTTATTGCATGCCAACCTTTTTTTCTTTGAACTCCGTATTGCTCCATTGCATTACTTAAATTATCTGAGCAATTTGCATGTCCAAAATAACCCGCATCTTCATAATATTTTGAGGTACATGCCAAATTGAAAGTATCATGTCTTCCGACTGTATCTCTTATAACTTCTACTAATGGCTGATGATCAGTATCATAAAATTTAGAAAATAAACCTGGTCCTGGAAAAGTATGTCCCATAAAAGTTCTTGTAGTTTGCCAGTCCAATCCTTTTTCTATTTTTTTATCTAATTTTTGAGTATCAAATGCCACAAAGTCAGAGCATTGTCTTCCAGTTGGTGTAATAACTTGAATGTAGTCTCCTTCTTTTACTTCATATGAAATTGCTGTACTTCTATCAATATTCTGTTCATGCTTTGGGTCGTATACAGGATCTGGAATTACAGATAATTCTTTATCATTTATTACATTTGCTCTTTTAATAAATATAGTTAAATCTGTTACAGGATTTTGTTCGTGTACCAACATATCTTCTCCTGGAGCGGCAAAAATAACGTAACACTTATCTTTTGATTTAAAATTTATTTTATCGCCTGAAATTGATTCCTTACTAAAAATTAATGAAGATTTTGACTTAGTAATATCTAAATTTCTTTTTTTAAGTTGATGGTTTGCAATTAAAGAACTTTCATCTTTGCTAGTTAAGATTTTTTTTATTTCTGAATTTTTTGAATTTTCTTTAAGATTTAATATTCCAAGATCAGATTTTCCATCTTTATCAAATACAACAATTTCACAAACTTGATTTCCTTCATCATTAATGATTTCAATTTCATCATCAGGAAAAATTTGTAAACCGGTTAGACCTCCACCATTTACTACATGACGCTCAACTCCAGGTGGTAATACATTTAAACCCGGTTCTTTAATATCGAAACTTGTTTTCATTAAACGCTTATATTTAAATAATAATATAAAACTATTTATAATTTTTATATATAAAAATATTGATTGATATTTTTATTAATAACGCCTTTAATTAAATTACTTAATATTAAGGAAAGGGGAAAAATGAGAAAAATAATATCATTTTTATCTGCAGTAATAATTTCAGCCGTTTCTTTTGCTGGAATTGCTAACTCAGCAGATAGCAAAAAGCCCATCGTTATCCCAACTCATAACTGGTCAAGTCAAATTGTAATGGCTTACGTTATTGGTGGAATTATGGAAAGCATGGGTAACAACGTAAAATACGTAAATGCTGACTCACAAGCAGTATACGAGTCAATTAGAATTGGTGACGTAACTATATCTCACGAGGTATGGGAATCTGCTTTTGGTAAATCATTCACAACAGCTCTTGATAAAGGTGGATTGCTTGACTGGGGAGACCATGAGGCAAGAACACTAGAGGATATGGGATATCCTAATTGGGTTGCTGAAAAAGGATTATGCCCAGGCCTACCAGACTGGACTGCTTTAAAAAATCCTGATTGTGCAAAAAACTTTACAACACCTGACTCTCCGGATGGAAAAGGAAGAATGTTGGAAGGTCCACAAACTTGGCACGGTGACTTAATTCCACAAAGGGTTGACGCTTTAGGTTTAGGAGATCTTTGGTGGGTTAAATTTGCTGGAAGTGCGGATGCACTTTGGGCGGAATTAGCAGCTGCTAAAAAAGAAGGAAGAGGAACAATCATCTTTAACTGGACACCTAACTTCACAGATGGTGCTGGTTTTACATTTATCGACTTTCCTCCATACACAGCAGGTTGTAGACCAGAAGATGGTGGAGATGGAAAATGTGGTTCGCCAGATGGTTATTTGAAAAAAGCAGTAAATGCTGACTTTCCAAAAACTCATCCAAAAGCGGCAGCAATGTTCAAAAAACTTTCGTTTTCAACAAGTCAAATTGGTGCAATGGCAGCTTTAGTTGATGTTGACAAAATGACTCACGAAGATGCAGCTAAAAAATGGCTGAAAGATAACAAGAAAGTTTGGCAAGCTTTTACTAAATAAGGTTTAGCTAATAAATTTTAGAAATCTCCCCCGACCATGTTGGGGGGGATTTTTTTTTTATCAATAATGTGTAAAATAATAAAATGAAAAAAATTCTTATAAGCATTATTTTAAGTTTATTCATCTCATCTGCTGCATTAGCTCGTAGTACTGGATGCAAGGAGGGAAATTGCGAAAATGGTTATGGTAAATGGGTTTATACAGATAAAACAACTTATGAAGGTGAGTGGGTAGGTACAAAAAAAAATGGTCAAGGAGTTGAGACTTGGCCTAACGGATATATTTATAAAGGCGAATTCAAGAATAGTGAATGGAGCGGCATAGGTGTGCTTACTTTTCCAGATGGATCAACATATGAAGGAGAATGGGCTAATGGTTTTATGAATGGCAAGGGAACCTTTACTTGGTCTGATGGATCGCAAAAATCTGGAATTTGGCAAAATGGAAAGTTACAAGAATAATGTTAAAAGAAAATTACCAAAATAGAATTAAAGAATTACCAGAATCTATCAGACAGTTTGCAGGCTTAGTCATAGTAACAATTATAGTAATTTCATTTTTTTTTATTTTAAATGTCATGTTTGGGGAAGGTGATGAATTAGTCGAAAAAATGAAAATAGAGGAAGAGAGAATTGCACAAGAAAAAAAACTTAGTGAATTAATATCAAAACTTCCATCAGGGATATTAGTAACTTTTGATGGTACAGATCACTACAAATTAACAGATGATATTTACGAGCAGGTTTGCAAGGCAACAAAACTTATACCACAACGTGCGATTATGGGTGCAAATTTTTTAAATTTTAGAGCGCATGAAATTTATACAATAAATGGAAATAAAATAGACGATACATTTGTAAAATGGGATAAAGAAGAAAATAAATGTTTTGCTGGCTTTACTGTAAGCGGAGATAATGTAGGAGTAAACGAGTCAATTACTGTTAGTGGAGAAGCATTAAGCTTTTTAAGCACTGGAATTGATACAAGGGTATATTTTATAAAAAACTTTTAGGGGGAAAATACTAATTAAATAGATTTAATTTTATATTAATTTCATATAATTTAGTTAATAATTTATGTCAGAACCAGTTATTAAATGTGAAAATGTTTATAAAATTTTTGGAGCAAATGCAGAAAAAATGCTTCAAGAATCAAATGGTAATGTTGATGCTAAAACTTTCCAAGATAATGGATGCATTGTGGGTGTCAATAATGCTTCATTTGAAGTTTCAAAAGGAGAAATGTTGGTCGTAATGGGCCTATCAGGTTCAGGCAAATCAACATTGTTAAGATGTATATCCAGATTGACAGATGCAACAGGTGGAAAAATTTTTATTGAAGGTCAGGATCTTCTAAAATTAAACAATAAAGAACTTATAGACCTTAGAAGAAATAAAATGGGAATGGTTTTTCAAAGTTTTGCTTTGCTGCCTCATAAAACAGTAGTTGAAAATATTGCTTTTCCACTTCAAATTAAGGGAATTAAAACTGAAGATAGTATTAGCAAAGCAATGGATATGGTTAAATTAGTTGGCCTTGATGGAAGAGAAAATTATTTTCCAAGAGAACTTTCAGGTGGTCAACAGCAAAGGGTAGGAATAGCAAGATCCTTAGCAGTAGAACCTGATATATGGTTTTTAGATGAACCTTTTTCTGCATTAGACCCTTTAATTCGTAAAGAAATGCAGGATGAGTTTTTAAGACTTCAGGAAAAATTACAAAAAACAATTATGTTTATTACGCATGATTTTGATGAAGCTTTAAAACTTGCTGACCGTATTGCAATTATGAAAGATGGTATAATTGAGCAATTAGACACTCCTGCAAAAATTGTTTTAAATCCTGCGACTGAATATGTGAGAAAATTCACTGAAGAAGTGCCAAGAGAAAAAGTTTTATTAATAGAAGATGTAATGGATACATCAAATACAGAGAATGTAGGTGATTTAAAGGTTTCAAAAGATGAAGTCATAGAAAATGTGGCTGAAAAAATTCTTTCTCAAGAAAAATCAGTGGCCGTTACAGATGAAAACAATAAAGTAATCGGTTCTATCAATCCTACAAAAATAATTAACACGGTTTTTGGAGGAAGAAAAAATAGTAATTAAAATATGGATTACTTAAAAAAATATCCGAAATTATTTCAATGGTTATTTTTATTAATCATATTTTTTGCTTTATGTTTTTCTATCGATGTTCCTGAAACATACAAATTTATAAGAGGACAAGCAGAATTTGTAAAAGACCCAAATCAAAGTACATATGTTTTTTTAGGTAAAGAAGTAAGGTATTACGCTTTTGATGTATTTTGGAGACTACCCCCACTTCTTGGATGGCTACCTATTTGGATCAATGATTCATTATTTTTTTTAATGAATGAGTGGATGCCAATGGAATTTTGGAATGAAGATACACAAGAATATAAAACTAGACCACTAGTATTAGAAATATCAAGAACCTTAACTTCATTTATGACATTTTTAATATTTTTAATTAGAGAAACTTTATTAGGTGGACTTGAAACAATTGTAGCGTTTACTAGTTGGGATTGGATTGATAAAAATCCTTGGGCAGAGTTACCAGGTCTACCTTGGACAATTGTTGCTGCTGGTTTCGCTATACTTTCATACAAATTAAGTGGCAAGGGTTTAGCTATATTTGCTGGTTTAGTAATGGTTTATATTTCTATATTTGGTCAGTGGAAGCCATCTATGCAAACGCTGTCATTTATATTAGTAGCAGCACCATTGTCATTTATATTTGGTTTAGGATTAGGTGTAGCAGCATATAAAAGTAAACGTGTTGAAAAAGCGTTGTATCCCATACTTCTAGTTATGCAAACAATGCCACAATACGCTGTATTAGTCCCAGCACTTGTTCTTTTTGGAGTGGGAGATCATGCCGCTGTAATTATAACTATGATTGTTGCTGTACCTCCAATGATACTTTTAACTTTATTGGGTTTAAGAGCAGTACCTCCTGAAGTAATTGAAGCAGGGAGAATGAGTGGATGTAATAATTGGCAACTGATGACTAAAGTTTTAATTCCAACTGCACGAAGAGATATCCTAATAGGGGTGAACCAAGTAATCATGGTTTGTTTTTCTATGGCTGTTATTTCGGCCTTTATAGGTGCAAAAGGTTTAGGATTTAATTTATTATTAGCTTTAAACCAATTAAATATTGGATTAGCTTTAGAGGCAGGACTATGTATTAGTTTAATTGCAATTCTTTTAGATAAAATGTCTTTAGCTTGGGCGAATAAACAAACAGATTATTTTGGAAATCTTACATTCTACCAAAGAAATAAAAATTCTTTATTTTTTGGCGCATCAGTAATTATAGGAATTATACTTGCATATGTTGGAACTTTTATATTCAAAGATACATTTAATTATTTATTTGAAGTTCCACATAATAAGGGAATATCAACAGCAGATTTTTGGAATAAAGGTGTTGACTGGATTTTTGATACTTTTTTTGTATATATAAAAGCATTCAATACCTGGCTGATTGTTGAAGTCCTTCAGCCAATGCGAGCTTTATATTTAAGAATGCCGGCAGTAGCGACCTTAGTTTTAGTTGTAGGAGCAGGATATTTAATTGGTGGAATTCGTTCCGCTTTAGTTGTTTTTGCATTAACTTTATTTATAGCTTTAAGTCCGTGGTGGGATAGAGCCTTGGTTACAACCTACATGGCAACTTTTGGAGTAATTATGTCTTGTACAATTGGATTTACGGTTGGAACTTTATGTTTCCAAAGCAAACGTGCTGCTGCTTTTATGCTTGGTGTATGCGATATATTTCAAACATTCCCATCTTTTGTTTATCTGATACCAGTTATGATGCTTTTTGGAATCACTGATACATCTGTATTGATAGCTGTTATAGTTTACGCAACAATACCTGCAACAAGATATACAATTGAAGGATTAAGAAGTGTTCCAGCAGGTCTACACGATGCGGCAACAATGTCAGGAGTGAATAAATTCCAAAGATTAACAAAAATAGAATTTCCATTAGCATTTCCACATATGATGCTTGGTCTTAATCAAACTATAGTTTTTGCTTTGTTTATGGTGATAATTGGAGCATTTATAGGAACAGAAGATTTGGGACAATACATCCTTAAAGCGCTTTCGGATAAAAACGGAGCTGGAATAGGATTAACGCTTGGTATTTGTGTAGCATTTATAGGTTTGATATTTGATAACTTGATTAGAACTTGGGTAGGACAAAGAAAAAAACACCTAGGCATTGATTAAACTCTGTGAAAAAATTTCTTGTTGCCATTGATCAGGGAACAACATCTTCAAGAGCAATTTTGTTTGATACTAGTGGTAATATAAAATTTATACATCAGCTAGAATTTAAACAATATTTTCCTAAAAATGGCTGGGTAGAACATAATCCAAATGAGATTTGGGAAACTACACTTTCATCATTAAAAAAAGTAATTCAAAAAGCAAAAAAGCTAAATGGTAAAATCTTAAGTATTGGCATTACCAATCAGAGAGAGACTACAGTTCTATGGAATAAAAAAAATGGAAAGCCAGTTTATAATGCAATTGTTTGGCAAGATAGAAGAACACAAAATTATTGTAAAATTTTAAAAAAAAATAATTTTGAAAACAAAATCAGAAAGAAAACTGGTTTATTTATTGATCCATATTTTTCAGCTACAAAAATAAAATGGATATTAGATAATGTAAAAAAAACTAAATCATTATTAAAATCAAATAATTTATTGTTTGGTACAATTGATACATTTTTAATTTGGAAACTTACTAATGAACATAAGCATTTAACAGAGACTACTAATGCCTCAAGGACAATGCTTTTCAACATTAATACAAATAAGTGGGACAATGAGATATTAAAAAAACTAAAAATACCTTACAAAATTTTACCAAAAGTAAAAAATTCTGCAGATAATTTTGGAACAACAAATAAAAAAATTTTAGGTAAAGAGATACCTATTTCTGCTGTTCTTGGAGATCAACAATCCGCAGCTGTTGGACAAGCTTGTTTTGAAAGTGGTTCAACAAAAAGCACATATGGAACTGGAGCATTTGTGATTATGAACACAGGATCTAAAAAAATTTATTCTAAAAATAAATTATTAACCACAATTTGCTATACACTGAATGGTAAAAACACTTATGCATTAGAAGGCTCGATATTTATAGCTGGAGCCGGAGTTCAATGGTTGAGAGATAAAATAAAGTTGATAAATAATGCATATGAAACTGAACAAATTGCTAAATCAAAAAAAAATAATGAGGGTGTATACATTGTTCCTGCATTTAGTGGAATAGGAGCGCCGTATTGGAGGCCAGACGCAAGAGGATTGATTACAGGCCTAACTAGGAATAGCGATTGGAAAAGTTTAGTCAGGGCAGTTGTAGAGTCTGTCTCGTATCAAAGTTTTGATTTATTTGAGTCTATGAAAAAAGACGGGCTAAAACCAAAAATAATTAAAGTGGATGGTGGAATGGTAGCAAACAATTGGTTTGCACAGTTTTTATCAGATACGATTAATTTAAAAGTAGTAAGACCAAAAGTTTCAGAAACTACTGCATTAGGTGTAGCACTATTAGCAGGATATCAAATTAAAGAATTTAAATCTTTAAATGAAATTAAAGTTAAATGGAAAAAAGATAGAGTTTTTTCACCAAAACTTAACAAATCTTTGAGAAATAAGTTATTGCAAGGTTGGAGACAAGCAATTAGAAAAACTTTAGCATAATTTAAAACATGAAAAATATACTTATAATTGGAGCAGGAGCTATGGGGGCAGCATTTTCAGTTCCTTGTATGGATAACAGACATAAAGTTACATTGTCAGAACCATATAATTTTAAATTAATTAAAAAAATTAATTCAAATAAAAAATATCATCCATCTTTGAAATTAAAATTACACAACAATTTAATTGTAAAAAATTTTTCAAGTGAATTATTAAACAAAAGATGGGATTTAGTAGTTGTAGCGGTTAGTTCTATTGGAATTGATCTTGTTAGGGATTGTTTAAAAAAATTAAAATTCAGCTCAAAAATATTAGTATTAACTAAAGGTTTAAAATACGACAAGATTTCAAAAAAAATCATTACAATGTCCGAACAGCTTAATAAAGAAACGAGAAAATTTGATATATCAGTATTGAAAGGGCCTTGTTTAGCAAAAGAGTTAGCTAGAAAAATAAAATCTAGCACTATTATTGCAAACAAAGATATTAAAAAAGCAAAATCAATAGGAAATTTAATCTCAACTAAATATTACAACATAGAATATTCGAGAGATATTAAAGGTGTAGAGGTATGTTCTGCGATTAAAAATATTTATTCTATGTTAATTGGTTCGGGAGAAGGTTCAAATACTTCTTCCTCTATATTTACAAAATCTATTAACGAAATGATGTATTTAACAAAACATTTTAAAGGAAAAGAAGAAACTGTTTATGGTTTAGCTGGTGTTGGAGATTTGTATGTAAGCGCTGTAGGTGGAAGAAATAGTAAGATGGGTGAGTTTTTAGGTAAAGGTTTTACATTTAAAAATGCGAAAAAAAGATTTATGCCAAATGATACTGTTGAAGGAGCAGAGCTTGCTAGAGAAATTGGTAGATATATTTTAAAAAAAGTTAATAAGAAAAAAATACCTTTAATGGTTGATTTATTAAGATCAATTTTAAAAAATAAAAAATTGAATATTAGATGGCGAAATAAATAGAATTAATATTTATTTTTTAGGCTGATCCAAAAATACTTTTAAAGAGTCATCCATTGCTGTTGCCCAAGGAGTGTGATGGATTGGGGCGACTGACCCAGTAACTGGAGAAGAAAAAGATTTATTCCTGTAGGTCATAATGTCTTCTACTTTATGATGCTCCCATTCTTTGAAGTGTTTTCTAATTAATTCAAAATCAATGTTTGGATAATCTGATAACCCATGAAGCTCTTTTGTATATTCAGTTTGAAAATCAATCATCTGATCTGGATTTTCTAATTTTTCTTCCATAGCTACCCATTTGTTAATATCTTTTTCAATTTCATTATTATCAGGCATTTTTACTTTTCCCATAACAACATCTCTTGCATACCATGCCTGACAATCAAACATATTAAATGTATGGAATTGGTCTTGCATTCCTAAAAATAATAATTTGTGATTGTCTTGCCAAACTACACCTTTATATAATTTTGGTGGATATAATCTGTTTCTAGTTTTTAGTTTTAAGTCTTCAGACAAGAAAGGGAAGTGATGAAGATATCCTGAGCATAATATAATTGCATCTGCTTCTTGTTCGTGTCCATCTTTAAATATTGCTTTTTTTCCATCTAATCGATCAAGATGAAAAACTTCTGTTACACCATTAGGCCATTTAAATCCCATTGGATTATGTCTGTAACCAATCGTGACAGTTTTGGCTCCATATTTATGACATTGCAGAGCAACATCTTCAGCCGAATAACTGCTGCCTAACACAATTACATTTTTTCCTCTAAATTCCTCTGCATCTCTAAAATCATGTGAATGCATTATTCTTCCAGGAAAAGAACTCATACCTGGGTATTCAGGAATATATGGTACAGAAAAATGTCCCGATGAAACAACAACATAGTCAAAATTTTCTTTCACTAATTTGTTATTTTTTTTGTCATTTGAAACAACTTCAAATTTGTTTCCATTATATTTCACACTGGTTACAGTTGTATTAAATCTTACTTTGCTTTTAGAATTACCTTTTTTAACTCTACCTAATATATAATCATAAAGTACTTCTCTTGGAGGAAATGAAGGAATAGGCTTTCCAAAGTGTTCATCAAAAGAATAATCAGCAAATTCTAAGCATTCTTTAGGTCCATTTGACCAAAGATATCTGTACATACTATTAGGAACTGGATCACCATATTCGTCTGAGCCTGTTCTCCAACTATAATTCCATAATCCACCCCAATCACTTTGTTTTTCAAAAGCAACTACTTCAGGAATTTTTTCACCTTTTTTTTCAGCTTGTTCAAAAGCTCTTAACATCGAAAGACCACATGGCCCTGTGCCTATGATTGCAACTTTTGTCATATTTATTTATTATCTTATAAGTAAAATAAAAAAATTAAAATATAATTTTCATTTAGACTATGAAAAAAATTCTAATTGTTGAAGGCAACCTGAGAGAAGAAAATCAAAATTTTTCTACTTCTGGTATACAAACTCATACTCAAAGTCTTCAAGATACCTTAGCCAATTTTACAAATGAACTTGATATGGATGTAGTAAACCCATCATCAGATGAAGATATTGATAAAAAAGTAAAGGAACTTAATAAATATGATGGCTTAATATGGGGTGGTAGTAGTTTAAACATCTACAATGATACTCCTGAAATAAGGAGACAAATTCAATTTATGAAAGAATGTCAAAAAAAAGTAAAAAATATTCTAGCTATTTGTTGGGGCATGCAAGTAGCTGTTACTGCAGCTGGAGGAGTTGTAAAAAAATCATCTAATGGAGCTCATATAGGAATTGCAAATCAATTAGTAATAAACGAACAAGGATTAAAACATCCATTGTACAGTGGAAAAAAAAATAATTTTAATACACCAGCATTTAATTTTGATGAAGTAGCTACACTTCCAGAAAATGGTGTTTGCTTAGCATCAAATAAAATAAACAAAGTTCAAAGCATGTATTTTAAAATAAATAATAATAATATTTGGGGTTTACAGTATCATCCTGAAATCACTTATCAAAAAATGATACAACTTATAAAGTTTAGGAAAAATAGATTAATTGAAACAAGGAAAGTGTTTGCCAATCATGACCAAGTTGATGAACATATTTCTTTTATAGAAAAAGAAATATCAATTTCTGACAATCAACAGAGAATGATTGAATTAAAAAATTGGTTGAATTCTTTTTAAAAAAGACCTTCTATTTCACCTTTGTCATTGAGCTTGATAGAGTCTGCCGCAGGTACTCGTGGTAGCCCTGGCATTGTCATTATCTCACCACATACAACAACGACAAATTCAGCTCCTGATGATAAACGAACTTCCCTTACTGGTAGCACATGACCAGTTGGAGCACCTTTTAAATTTGGATCTGTAGAGAAACTATATTGAGTTTTTGCAATACATACAGGAAGTTTTCCATAACCTTTTTCCTCAAAATCTTTTAGCTGTTGTCTTACTTTTGTATCTGCAACTACTTCGCTTGCGTGATAAATTTCTTGAGCAATCTTTTCAATCTTTTTAAACAAACTTAATTTATCTTCATATAGATATTTAAAAGTATTTTTATTATCTTCACAAATTTCTACTACATTCTGTGCAAGTTCTTTTGTTCCCTCACTTCCGTTAGACCAATGGGTACACTTAGATGCTTTTACACCTTGTGTTTTACAAAAATCTAATAATGTGTTCATTTCTTTATCTGTATCAGTGATAAAATGATTTACTGCAATAGTGACTGGGATACCAAATTTTCTTGTATTATTTATATGTCTTTCTAAATTGACTAATCCTTTATTCAGAGCATCTACATTTTCATTTTTTAATTCATCCTTCGGCACCCCTCCATGCATTTTAAGTGCTCTAATTGTTGCTACAATAACTACGCAATCTGGTTTAATTCCAGATTTTCTACATTTAATATCTAAAAATTTTTCAGCACCAAGATCAGCGCCAAAACCTGCTTCAGTGACAACAAAGTCTGCCAATTTTAACCCTGCTTTAGTTGCAATTACTGAATTGCATCCATGAGCAATATTTGCAAAAGGACCTCCATGAATTATTGCAGGATTATTCTCCAATGTTTGAGTTACATTTGGTCTAATTGCATCTTTTAAAAGAACAGTCATTGGACCTTGGGCATTTAAATCTTTTGCATAAATTGGTTTTTTATCTCTAGTATAAGCTATTGTTATATTTCCAATTCTATTTTCTAAGTCTTTCAAATCGTTAGCTAAACAAAATATCGCCATGATTTCAGAGGCTACAGTAATATCAAATCCGTCTTGTCTTGGATATCCGTTTGCAACACCCCCTAAATCAACTACTATTGATCTAAGAGATCTATCATTCATATCCATTACTCTTTTCCAAACTACTCTTCTCACGTCAATATTAAGTTTATTTCCCCAATAAATATGATTATCAATCAATGCTGATAATAAATTATGTGCAGATGTAATAGCGTGAAAGTCCCCAGTGAAATGTAAATTTATTTGTTCCATTGGAACTACTTGTGCGTATCCACCACCTGCAGCTCCACCCTTCATACCAAACGATGGTCCTAGGCTTGGTTCCCTTAAACAAACAATTGATTTTTTTCCAATTTTATTAAGACCGTCATTTAATCCTACCGAAGTAGTTGTTTTTCCTTCTCCAGCCGGAGTTGGCGTTATAGCGGTTACAAGAATTAATTTTCCGTCTTTTTTATTTTTTTGTTGATCAAGATACTCTAAATTAATTTTAGCAATATGTCTGCCCATTGGACTGAAAGCTTTTGGATCATCGGGGACATTTAATACCTCAAGGATTTCCTTGATAGGTTTCATATTTGCCGCTCTAGCTATTTCAATATCAGATTTAGGCATTTTGTCTCCTCATCTACGAAACGAATTAGTATAGTCTTTTATATATATTTAAACTTCTAAAAAATATATATATAAAAAATAAGAAATAATTACTTTTAATTGGATAAAGTTATTACATGCAGAAATATTCTGTTTTTAGCTTGATCAAAAATGCATTTTCAGACCATATGAACTGGGAAGTGGCCTGGAAAGACCCTACTCCAAAGAAAGAGTATGATGTTATCATTATAGGTGGTGGAGGACATGGTTTAGCTACAGCATATTATTTAGCTAAAGAGCATAACATTACAAATGTTGCAATAATCGAGAAGGGTTGGATTGGGGGAGGAAATGTTGGAAGAAATACAACAATAATTCGTTCAAATTTTATGTACGATGCTAATGGACGTTTCAATGAATTTGGAATGGAATTATGGAGGAACCTTAGTCAAGAATTAAATTTCAATGTAATGTTTTCTCCAAGAGGAATAATAAACCTAGCACACTCTGATGCTCAAATGAATGCTTATGCTAGGAGAGGCAACTCAATGAGATTAAATGGAATCGATGCAGTTTTATTAGGAAGAGAAGAAGTAAAAAAACATATCCCAATGGCAGACTTTTCCGATGATGTACGTTTTCCAATTTATGGGGGATTAATGCAACCAAGTGCCGGCACCGCAAGACACGATGCGGTTGCGTGGGGTTATGCAAGACAGGCAGACTCTATGGGTGTAGATATAATTCAACATTGTGAAGTTGAGGGATTTAATATTACAAATGGAAAAATTTCTGGAGTAAGAACTTCAAAAGGAGAAATTAAAGCAAAAAAAGTAGGACTATGTGTTGCCGGAAGCACAAATATTCTTGCTGAAAAATTAAATATGACTCTTCCAATTGAAACACATTGTCTTCAAGCTTGTGTTTCTGAACCAGTAAAACCTCTATTAGATGGAGTAGTTACATTCGGAGCTGGCCATTTTTATATTAGCCAATCTGATAAAGGTGAGATGGTGATGGGAGGAGATTTAGATGGATATAATAGCTATGCACAGAGAGGCAATCTTCCAACTATCCAACACGTTTTAACAGGTGGTTTAGCTTTATTTCCGTTTTTAAGTAGACTTAAAATGCTTAGAACCTGGGGAGGAATTATGGATATGTCGATGGATGGCTCACCAATTATTGATAAGACACATATTGATGGATTATATTTAAATTGTGGATGGTGTTATGGAGGATTTAAATCTACTCCTGTTTCAGGATGGACCTTTGCTCATACAATTGCACAAGATAGACCACACGATTTAAATTCAGAATTATCTCTTAATAGATTCTCAACTGGATATCTTTTAGATGAAAAGGGCATTGGAACAAAAACTTGGATAGGTTAATTTATGCTTTATATTAAATGTCCTTATTGCGGTATGAGATCGCAGAATGAATTTGCATACGGAGGAGACGCCTCTATTAAACGACCAGAATTAAATAAAGATGTATCAGATAAAGAATGGGACGACTTTGTTTATAATAGAAAAAGCCCAAGAGGAAAACATGTAGAACTTTGGCACCACGTCTCAGGTTGCAGGCAATGGTTTAAAGCTCAAAGAGACACAGCAACTCATGAAATTTTTAAAACTGCAATGATGAATGAAGAAATATAATGTCTCAGGAATTTAGAATAAAAGAAAAAGGGTACATTAACAGAAATAAAATTATTAATTTTAGGTTTAATGGTAAAAATTATACTGGGTACGAGGGAGATACTTTAGCATCTGCTCTTTTAGCAAATGGGATTCATTTAGTTGGAAGAAGTTTTAAATATCATAGACCTAGAGGATTTTTTGCTGCTGGAGTGGACGAGCCAAATGCAAAATTACAGATTCAATTAAATGGACATTCCGAACCAAATGTAAATGCAACAGAGATAGAGTTAGTTGAAGGAATGGTGGCAACAAGTCAGAATTGTTGGCCATCAGTAGAATTTGATGTTGGAGCAATTAATAATCTCTTGCAAAAATTTTTCCCCGCAGGTTTTTATTATAAAACGTTCATGTGGCCCAAGAGTTTTTGGTATAAAATTTATGAGCCATTTATTAGAAAAGCTGCAGGATTAGGAATTGCATCAACCAAAAAAGATACAGAAAGATATGAGCATAAATTTGAATATTGTGATTTGTTAGTAACCGGGTCTGGACCTGCGGGGCTTGCTAGCGCATATGCGGCAGCAAAAAGTGGAGCTAAAGTTATTTTAGCTGAAGATAAGCATAGATTTGGTGGATCACTTTTGATGGATGATGTGAGTATTGACAATTTATCTGGAAAGGATTGGGCAGATAAAATTATTTCAGAACTTAAAGAAATGCCAAATGTGATTGTAAAAAATAGGTCACAAGTTTTTGGTTATTATGATCATAACATGCTTGTTATGTTTGAGAGAACAGGAGACCATCTCGAAAAAAAATCAGAATTTACTCCAAGACAAAGACTTTGGTATATAAGATGTAAAGAAGTAATACTCTCAACTGGATCTATTGAAAGACCTATCGTTTTTGGAAATAACGACACACCTGGTGTAATGCTTTCATCAGGGGCAAAAGAGTATATGAAAGTTTATGGAGTTCTTGTAGGGAGAAAACCAATTATATTCACAAACAACGATAGCGCATATGAAACTGCTATAGAATTTAAAAATAATGGTGCAGATCCTTTAATTATAGACACAAGAAAAGAGCAAAGTTCAGATTTAATTAATGACGCAAAAAATAAGGATATTAAAATTAAATTTAATCATGCTGTAATAAAAGCCGATGGTTATAAGAAGGTAAAATCAGCAATTATTGGAGAATTATCGGAAGATAAAAAAACATATAAAAATACTAGTAGTGTAGAATGTGATTGTATTTGCGTGTCTGGATTTTGGACACCGTCAGTTCACTTGGCATCTCAATCAGGAAATAAATTAAAATTTGATAAAGAAATTGATGCTTTTGTACCGGATAAGTCAAAACAAGAGGAAATAACAGTTGGCGCAGCAAATGGTAACTTCACTCTACACGATACATTGAATGCTGGTTTTAGTGCTGGAAGTCAAGTTTCTAAAAAATTAAATAATAAGGATGTTGATATTCAGATACCAAATGTAACAGAAAAAAAACATAAAACTCATGATAAGTTTTGGTGTGCTCCATTACCTAAAAATATTAAGGCAAAAAGATTTGTTGATTTTCAAAATGATGTATCTGTTACAGATATTGAGATTGCTTTAAGAGAAGGTTATAGATCAATAGAGCATGTGAAGAGGTATACTACTCTTGGAATGGCAACTGACCAAGGCAGAACGAGTAATCTGAACGGACTACAGCTAGTTTCAAATATTGAGAATAAAATTGTTCCTGAAGTTGGTCATACAACATTTAGACCACCTTTCACTCCTGTAACAATAGGTACAATCGTTGGGAGAGAAGTGGGAAAACATTTTATGCCAACAAGATTAACCCCAATGCATAATTGGCATATAAAAAATAATGCAGTCTTTGTAGATGCTGGAGCTTGGAAAAGACCTAGGTATTATAAAATCGGAAATGAAACTATGTTAGAGGCAGCAACCCGTGAGGCAAAAAATGTAAGAGATAAAGTGGGGATATGTGATGTTACCACTTTAGGAAAAATTGATGTTAAAGGTCCAGATGCAGCTGAATTTTTAAATAGAGTATACACTAACGCTTGGATGAAGCTTCCTGTAGGAAAAGCAAGGTATGGTGTTATGCTTAGAGAAGATGGAATGGTAATGGATGATGGAACAACTACAAGAATTTCAGAACATCATTATCATATGACAACAACAACAGCACAGGCGGCAAATGTACTGTCTCACTTAGAATATTACCTTCAAATTGTATGGCCAGAATTAAATGTTAACGTTGTATCAACCACAGAACAGTGGGCAGGTGCTGCACTAGCAGGTCCCAAGTCAAGAGATGTTCTAGCAAAATTATTTCCAAATATAAATGTTTCAAATGAGTCTCTTCCATTTATGGGATATGTTGAAGGAGATCTTTTTGGTGTACCAGCAAGAATTTTTAGAATTTCTTTTTCAGGTGAACTCGCTTATGAAATAAATGTGCAGTCAGACTATGGATTATATATGTGGGAAAAAATGATGGATATAGGTAAAGAATTTGGAATTCAGCCATATGGAACAGAAGCATTATCTACACTGAGAATAGAAATGGGACATGTTGCAGGACCAGAGTTAGATGGTAGAACTATTCCTTATGATGTTTCTCTTGACGGAATGGTTTCAAAGAAAAAAGATTTTATTGGAAAAAGATCTTTAACTAAAATAGCATTCAATGAAGCAAACAGGCAAAAAATTGTTGGCCTTGTACCTATTGATAGAAAAACGAGTATTCCCGAAGGATCGCATCTCGTTTTAGATAAAAACGCTCAATTACCAAATCCAAAATTAGGACATGTATCTTCCTCATGCTGGAGTGTTGAAAATAATAACCCTTTTTCTTTAGCAATTATTAAAGATGGAAAAAATATGATAGGTAAAAAATTATTTGCAGTATCTCCATTAAAAAATAAATCAATAGAAGTTGAGGTAATTTCATCCCATTATGTTGATCATGAGGGAAAGAGAGTAAGATCATGAACAGTATTTCGTCTTTAAAAAACGTTCACAAATTAGGATTATTTGGTGATCATAATGATAAAAACGAAAATCAGATAATTAAAATAAAAGAAATTAAAAATATAAATTTATTTCAGGTTGTAAAATATAAAAACAAAGAAAAAAATATATCTAATTTTAAAATAGATGGACTTAACTTGCCTACCGCAAATAAGACATCAAATAACCCATCTACAAGAATTATTTGGATGGGTCCAGATAATTGGTTTGTTTTTTCGTCAAAAGATACTAGTGAGGATTTAAATAATTTTAAAGAAACTGATTTTGCAATCACTGATCTTTCTCATTCAAGATCAATTATTGAGCTTGAAGGTGAAATGGTTTATGAAGTTTTAAAAAAGGGATCCCCGTTAGATGTTGGTAAATTGAAAGAAGGAAATTGCGCAAATACAGTTTATAATGGAATAACTATAACTTTAGACTTTATCTCAAATGATCCAAATATAATTAGAATTTTTGGTTTAAGAAGCTTTGGCGAGTCTTTGTATCATTCTTTGACTGACTCGTGTTTAGAATTTGGCTATAAAACAATTTAAATTATTTAGCACCTAATTTCAAATTTCGGGGGATTGCTACATCCATTAATTTTGGATCTGGCAAATTTAGATTATTCATTATATCCGCGTATTCATCAGCAGATTTTACTTGTAATCTTGGATTATTTTTTCTCTCATTTTCTATAGTACTAAAATATTTTCCGTTATAATCGTGTGCTGGGTAAACTTTAGTTTTATCAGGTAGCTTTAATAAAATATTGAAAATAGAATTATATGAGTCATAAGGGTTTCCATTTTGAAAATCTGTTCTACCAGTACCTCCAATTAAAAGCGTATCTCCTGTAAAAACTTTATCTCCCATTAAGAAACTAAAACTTTCATATGTATGACCAGGCGTATAAATTGCTTTTAGTTTAAAATTTTCTAAAGTTATATTTTCTTGATCCTTCACTTTTATAGACACAATATCTGCAGGGGTTTTATCCCCCATGACTGTTTCGCAATTAGTTTTATTTTTAAGATCTGACATCCCAGTTATGTGATCTGCATGAATGTGTGTATCTATTACTTTTACAAGTTTTAATTCAAGCTTGCTTAAGATGTTTAAATAAACATCCACATGTTCTAAAACTGGATCAATAATTAATGCTTCTCTACCAGGTCCTGATGAAATTAAATATGTGTATGTCGAGGATGTCTTATCAAACAATTGTTCAAAAATCATAATTCATATTATTAAATATAATAAATTAATAAAGATAATGTCCAAAGTAGGCATAATAGTATTTTCGCTATTGAGTTGAATTTCAAAATATGTATTGATTCTATAAGGGAATGAAAAAATTATTTTTAAGTTTAATTTTATTGACTTTTTTAACTGGCTGTTTCCAAAGCACAGCGATGGTTGGTCCTACCATGACTCTAGTTTCATCAGGAAATTTAGGTCATGCCTTTGGAACATATTTAACAAATCAGGCTGTAGAGAACGAAACAGGTATGCAAACTCATGAGTTCATTGTAAAAAAAGTAGAGGAGCAGCAAATAAAAACAAAAGATTACAAAATTAATAAAGAACTATCCAAGATTCTTGAAAATAATATTGAACACAAGCAATTAGTAATTTTGTTACAAAATAATATTAAAAAAACAAGAAATGTAATAAATTCAAATTAGGTTTAGTTGTATTAATTTTTTTTGATCTGTTTCCTTGCACCATAATTCATAACTTTCGCATATCCTCCATAAATGATTAAATGCTCTTTGAGATATTTCTAAAGGAAACTGACTTTTGGCATAATACAAGTTAGGATATTTTATCAATTGTTTAATCATTGAATCTTTTTGAATTTCTAGCAGTCTAATTGTTTCAGCAGGAATTTTTTTATTAGTTTTTTTGTCGATAAAATTATTTTCTTTTAAATTACTAAACCATTCATCATGAAATTTTCCTGAGCTTATTTTTTCATAAGTTTCAGATCCAATAAATCTCTCAAATGCCTCAATATTATTAATATTATTTTTCTGTTTTAAATTATATACTTCTTTATAGATAATCTCAGCTACATGTAAAATATAAGGTTTTTCAATATTTTGTCTCATTAAATTAAATT
Source organism: uncultured Pelagibacteraceae bacterium (assembly GCA_902594655.1). Lineage (GTDB taxonomy): Bacteria > Pseudomonadota > Alphaproteobacteria > Pelagibacterales > Pelagibacteraceae > Pelagibacter. Next base: position 37,791 of record CACJMW010000005.1, on the reverse strand, counting down.
TCCTTTGAATAATAACAAGAGTTTGAGTCTATTTTATAATGTGCGAAAGGTTCGCAAGTTCTAAATCCCGCTTTTTTAAAAAGTTTTCTTGCAGGTTCAAAAAAAATTCCTGCACCAGTCTCTAAACTAATTTTATTTATTCCATTTCTTTTTGCTTCTATTATTAGATGATCAAGAAGCTTGATACCATACCCTTTACCTCTAAATTCATCAGCTATTCTAATAGATTTAAATTCTCCATGACTTTTTTCTAAAAACTTGAGCGCGCCACATCCAATTAATTTATCTTCTTCCCAAATACTCCAAAATTTAATACTTGGGACCTTCAATCCTTCAATATCTAAAACATGTGTACTTCCTTCAGGTGAATTAGACCTGAGTTGATAAAAATGATAATGCAGAAGTGTATTTACACTTGGATTATCAAAGTTATTTTCTATTGATTTCATAAATCTGAAAAACATATAATCTAAAAATAAATTAAACAAAGAATTTTTTTTTATGTGTGGAAGATTTGTAGTCACCAATCCTGTCGCTAAAACAAAAGGAATTGTAAAAATGGCAATAAAAGTAGAGGATACAGAAAATTATAATGCGCACCCAGCTCAAAATCTACCAGTAATAAAAAAATATACAAATGGTAACACGCTAGAGTTGCTTAAATGGGGTATAGTACCATCATGGTCAAAACAAAAAGATTTTAAACCACTGATTAATGCAAGACTGGAAACAATAGATGAAAAAATTTCTTTTAAAAAACATATTAAAGTTCACAGATGTATTGCTGTTGCTGATGGATTTTATGAATGGAAAAGAGATGGTAAGGAAAAAACACCTTTTTACTTTTTAAGAGATGATAAAAAAATGATGTTTATTGCAGGAATTTTTGCAGATAATGAATTTTGTTTAATTACTGAGCAAGCATCAAAAAATATAAACGAAATTCATCATAGACAGCCTGTAATATTAAATGAAAAGGATATTAATAATTATTTGAACTTACAAATAGATGGTTCAAATTTTTTAAAAGAAGCAAATAAGCCCAATTTAGAGTTCTATGAAATTTCAAAAGATGTTAATAAACCTACAAATAACTCTATATCTTTAATTCAAAAAATAAAATAATTTATTTTAATATTTTTTCTATCGGCTCTACTTGTCCAATTTTAAAAATAATAGCATCATCAGGACGGTACCCAAATTGATTGGCTGAGTCTTTAAATCTTTTTGCAGGCTCAAGTATAGGCTCTAAAGAAAGAACAACTGTTCCCCAATGCATTCCTAACATTTTTTTACTATTCAAATCTTTACCTATTTGTAGAGCCTCTTCAGGATTTGTATGATATATTGATTTATCTTTAACGGGAGCCATTGGATAAAAGTTATATGCTCCAATATTTATTAGCGTTAAATCTATTGGTCCATATTTTTTTCCCAGATCCTTATAAATGTTTCCATATCCAGTATCACAAGCAAAAAATATTTTCATACCCTTGTATTCAATAATGAAGCTACCCCAAAGTGTTTTATTTGTATCCCACAAACTTCGTTTTGACCAATGCACAGCTGGCACTAGAGTGACTTTTAGATCATTTATTTTGATCTCATCGTACCAATCCATTTCATCTACATCTCTATAACCATTACGTGTGAAATATTTACCTAGTTTTAAAGGTGCAAGCACTTTAGCTTTTTTATAAGGAAATCTTTGAATTGTCCTTGTGCTTAAATGATCGTAGTGATTGTGTGTGAGTAGAAATAAATCTACTTCAGGTAATTCATTTAATTCTAAAGCAGGATCTACAAACCTTTTTGGACCAAATATTAATGGACCCATATTTTTTTCAAATACAGGGTCAGTTATAATTGTTGTATTTCCTAATTTTATCAGAAATGTAGCATGTCCTATCCAAGCAATATAATTGCCTTTATTATATTTATTTAAATTGTTTAATACCTCGGTCTTTTTAATAACGTGATCATCAGGAACTGTAGTATTAAGTTTTTTCTTTTCTTCATTGAATATTTTAAAACTCCAATTAAAAGAAGAGTCCCTTACAGGTGAACCTTCTGGATTTCTAAAAGTTCCATCAGATAGATGGTGATATGGTCTTGTATCCATAGCAAACAAATTATTTGAGTAATTTAATAAAATAAATAGAAAAATAAAAAATTTTGTCACACGTTTACTTTTGAATAATGGTTAAATGACCCATTTTTCTGTTTGCTTTAATATCTTTTTTTCCATAATCAAAAAAAAATTCATTATCAGAATAATTTTTAGAACGATATGAGACAATTTCATCACCAATTATGTTTATCATTTTTGCATTATATATTTTTTTTAATTCCTCTTTTTCAAAGCCACAGATTGCTCTTATATGATTTTCAAATTGACTAATATTGTACGAATTTATTGTCAAATGACCTGAGTTATGAACTCGAGGTGCGATTTCATTTACATATAAATTGTCATTTTTGTCTATAAAATATTCTACGCATATTGTTCCTATATAGTCTAGATCGTCAGCAATTATTGATGCCCAATCTTTTGCTTTTAAAATAATTTTTTCATCAATATCTGCTGGTATTTTTGAATATTTTAATATTTGATTTTCATGTTTATTTTCTATTGGTTCATAGATTGAGTGAATAGAATGACCATATCTAGTTAATATTATAGAAAACTCTTTCTTTAAATTTATTAATTTCTCGAGAATATACTCTTGAGAAAAATCAATACTTAAGTTTTCTAAATCCGTGGAATTGTTTAATTTATGTTGTCCTTTTCCATCATATCCAAGTCTACATGTTTTAAGAAGGGCAGGAATTAATTTTACATTAGCATTAAGATCTGATTTTTCTTTTATTGATACGTATCTGGTGGTGCTAATATTACACTTATTAATAAAATCTTTTTCATACAACCTGTGTTGTACTATTTTATTTATTGCTGGCTTGGGTTTAACTTGTTTATACTGATTAATTAAATCCAGTGTTTCAAAAGGAATATTTTCGAACTCATAAGTAACAACGTCTACTTTATCAATAAATTCTTGTATTTTAATTTTATCTTTGTAATCACCAAAAATAAATTCATCAGAATAAGTTTGTGCAGGTGCATTTTCTTCATCACAATATATAATTGTTTTAATATTTAATTTTTTAGCACCTAAACATAATAAACTGCCAAGTTGACCACCACCTAAAATTCCAACAGTTTGCTCAGACATTTTACTTTCTAGGTTTTTTTCTAACAGATTTGGTTTGCTTAGATCTCAATTTTTTTAATTTTGATCTAATATTTTTATCACTAACTGCTAAGATTGAAGCAGCATATAAAGCTGAATTTATAGCACCATCTTTACCTATAGCGACCGATCCAACAGGAATTCCTTTTGGCATTTGTACTATAGATAATAAACTATCTAATCCTTTAAGTTTTTTACTTTCAATTGGAACACCGATTACAGGAATATTTGTTATTGCAGCCACCATTCCTGGTAAGTGTGCAGAGCCTCCAGCACCAGCAATAATCACAGAAATTTTATTTACTTCTGCTTGATTTGCATATTCAAATAATCTTTTTGGTGTTCTATGGGCAGATACGATTTTTGTCTCAAATCTAATACTTAAATTCTTAAGCACCTCTTCTGTGTATCTCATTGTTGAATAATCAGATTGACTACCCATAATTATTGATACTAAAGGTTTATTTTTTTGAGGCATTTTATTCATTTAATAGCAAATATTTTTAATCTAATATACCTTTAAAAATATGAATTATAAAATAGACAATCTTCAATATTGCAAATGGTCAAGAGAAGTATTTCAAATTAATAGAGAGGCTGGACTAGATGCAGTACATGTGACAGTTGTTTATCATGAAGATTTTGATGAATTCAATTCTAGAGTTAATGAATGGAATGAATATTTTAAAGACAATTCAGATTTAATTTTTTTAGGAAAATCATATAAAGATATTGAAAAGGCTAAAATAGAAAAAAAAACTGCAATATTTTTTGGTTTTCAAAATTGTTCTCCTATTGAAGATGATATTGGTTTAGTTGAAAAAGTTTACGATCTTGGCTGCAGGTTCATGCAATTAACATATAATAATCAGTCTTTATTAGCCACAGGATGTTTTGAAAATACTGATAGTGGAGTTACAAATTTTGGAAAAGAAGTAATTAAAGAAATGAATAGGCTTGGACTTGTAATTGATATGTCTCACTCAGCAGAAAAAAGTACAATAGATGCAATTAATTTAAGTCAAAAACCAATTGCAATTACACACGCAAACCCTGCGTTTTGGCACGCAGCTAAAAGAAATAAATCAGATGAGTTGCTAAAAATTTTATCTCAAAATGATGGTATGTTAGGATTGTCTTTATACCCCCATCATCTTAAAGATGGAACAAATTGCTCTTTAGAAAGTTTTTGTGAAATGGCAGCAAAAACTGCTGACCTAATGGGTGTAGAAAAAATTGGAATTGGTTCAGATCTTTGTTTAAACCAGCCTGACATTGTTGTTGAATGGATGAGAAATGGAACTTGGGCTAGGGCAAAAAATTATGGCGAAGGTACAAAAAAAAACTCAGGATTTCCTAAACAACCTAAATGGTTTATTGATGCAAGAGGATTTTCTAATTTAGAAAGTGGATTATCAAAAGTTGGATTTAATAAAAATGAAATTAATGGAATCCTTGGAGATAATTGGTTTAATTTTTATAAAAGAATGAATTAATGGAAGTTCAATTAAGATCACCAAAAGAAATTATGAAGCTCTCAAGACTGGGGTGTTTTCATCAGTCTAAACTCTCATTTTTAAGATCATTTTTGGAAGAATTTAAAGACTGGAAATATTCAAGGGATTTATTTGAATTAAATAAAGAGGGATTTGGAAGGGCGGTATATTCTTTTTCTAAAAATAATAGAACTTATTCCTTAGTTTGTTTTGCTAATGAACTTAAAGATAATGAGAGATCTGATAGAGTTATTGCAACAAAGTGGGATGCTGCATTTGCACTACATGATGGAGTCCCAAACAAGCAAGATATTGATAGGTTATATAAAAATGTACCAAAACAAGAAGTTGGAAGATTAAGCTATAAGGAGTTAACTCTTTCAAGGGCAAATAGATCAGTAAGATTATTTAATGAAGTTGTTGAAAGTCTATCAAATGGAAGACAACCAAATAAAAAAATTTTGTCAAAAGTCGGATATTTATATAGAACAACAGCAGTTTATGGATCTGGTAAATTTGGTTTGGCTGACAGATTCAGAGTTAAAAATCGTCCAGAAATTAAAGGACCGTTCAGATTAGAAATGATGTTAGTTTATTTGGTGAGACAATTTACATTTGATCAAATTAATCATATATCAAAAAACAAAAATCCAAAAAAATTTGTTGAACTTGATAGCGAAATTGCAAAAGGACTTGGAATTGGTAACTCCACTGGACTTGGTATGGCACCATTTATAGTAAATCATCCAACTTTATTAAATAATTGGGTTCTTGCTAGAGAAACGATTTTAAAAAAAATTAGAGAACTTGAAAACGTAGATAAAGACCAATTTAACATTTTTTTTACATGTCTTAAAAAATCAATCAAAAATGTTGAAAATTGGAATACCGATAGTGATTTTCAAAAAAAAAAGATTAAAGAGCTATTCAAAGATTTAGAAAAAACTATAAAATATTTAGAAACAATTAACGTCAACCAAAAATTTTTATTTAACGAAATTTATAAATGGGCTGAAAATCAAGTATGCAATGAATGCTTAGAATATTTAGTTTCAATTTTTATGGAACCATTTGATGGAATAGTAAACGAATTTAAAGATAAGATGAGCTCAGATGAAGATAAATATTTTACAATACCAACAGAAAGAAAAACATCAGAACTAAGAGATATTCTTGAAAAAAATTATTCTGATATTTTGAAATTAGATTTTTCAAAAAAAGAAAACAATCATAATTTTTGGTTTATATCAAAAAATAAAGAAGAACCTCGACTTGGTAATAGATTTGAGTTAAATGGATCTGAATTAGAACAACCTTTAGCAATTTCAAGGGATATAAAAAAATTATATGAAAGAGTAATAGTTACAAAGAATAGTTTATCAATTGCGGAATTTTTAATTGAAAATAATGATTTGAGACATGCAGTAAGAAGAGCATTTATAATCGAAAAATTTCCCTATTCTGAAATATTAGATAATACTATTGGACAACAACTAATGCCAATAGATATGCTAAGATTTAAATTGTCATTTTTTGGAGCAATTAAATTTGATCCTAGATCAGACAAATGGTTAAGGATTTGTATGTTTCAAGGTGCACCACTACCTAATCAATTAAATAATTTCGATGATAAATGGGTCTATGAAACTTTAAATTAAATGAGATCTTTAAGTGAAATTGATACTATTTCTAAACGTGCTTCAAGAGCAAAGGGTTTTAGCTGGGGTGTTTGTGAAGAAATAGGCAAAAGTGTTAAATACTTAGAATTATTTGGTTTGCCAGGTCTTAAAAATCTTAATCAATATCTAAAAATATATGATCAAAATAAATTCCAACAAATCAAACTTATTTCCAAATCAAATATATCAGAAAATAAATATCATTGCCCAATCAGTTCAGGTATAGGTTTTTTAGATCAAATTAAATCATTAGAGAAACTAAAATCATTAGAATTTAATAAAATTGCTTATCCAATTTTATTTTTACCCTTTGCAAGTAGAGCCTCAGAAATTTTAGGAAAAAAAATATTAGTAAAGATTGATGAAAAAGAATTTATCTTAAATTTTAATCAAAGCATTTTTGGAAACTATTCAAAAAATGAAATTTGGGAAAATGCTAATTCAGTATTTATTAATTTTTTAGATAATAACAATTCATTTAACGAAGTTGAATGGAAAGAAATGACTAAATTTGCAAATGAAACTTTTGTGGAAGAAAGTGATGAATTAAAAGAAAAATCAGCAGGAGCTGGATTAACGGATAATGACTGACGAAGATAACAATGAAAGCATAGATAACATTTGTGAGGAATGTAAAAAGGAACACGAAAGTGTTTCCCAAAATTTAATTCTTACAGGATTTAAACTATGTAATTCATGCAGAACCTCAAAGACTATTTTTCCAATTTAACTTATATTAGATATTGGAAGAGCACTCATTCTGCTCATTACGAATGAAATAGATAAAAAAGCAATTATCAAAAAAGATAAAAATATTATCCCAAAAGCTTTAAGATTTGATTTTAAATTTAAAATATGCTTTGTAGAGATGATTAGTGTAGCGAATATCCAGAACTGAGTTAAGAATATTATAGGTATAACAAGCTCAGGAGTGACAGCAAAAAATCTAATTAAACCTGGCGAATGTGCATAACCAACACCAATAAGAACTTTTTTAAAAGGTATTTTTGCGTTTCCATCAGGAAATAATTTAACTCCAATAACATATATAAATATTGCCCAAATAAACCACGTTACTAGTGCGGTTATTCCAGATACTCCTATCGATGTTTTTACAAAAGTATTCGCAGCGACAGCACCAGCCACACCGTCTAAGATCATAATTAGACCAGCAAAATAAACTGCCGCTTCACCAAAATATTTTGGATCCTTAAATATATTCCTGTCTAACTTTAAACAGCTAACAACTATATGTAAGAATTGACCAAACATTATTTCTTATCTTTATCTTGAGCAATGTAAGACACAACTAATGGAAATATTATTAAAGCGATTGTGATAATCACACATATAACGATTAAAGTGACACCCATTACTTAAATATTTAATACAGAATTATATAAGGAATGTCGAATGATAAATTGATTTAGGGGAAGTTAAACTTCCCCTAAATAAAATACTATCCTTTTACAACTTCTCTTGTATTTGCGTTGAAAGATTCTTTGAAAGGAATATCAACTATGACTGCATCTACTGGTTGTCCAGGAGTTTCTGAGTATTTTTCAGGCAAATGAATTTTATATTTAGTTCCAGTCTTACCTTTTGGAAAACCATTTGCATTCAAAGTACCATCAAAAGGCACATAACCCATTGCAATGTTTTTTTTCTTCTCAGGGTGCCACCAAGGCGAGGTAACAAAACCCACTGGTTCGCCACCGTCACCATTTGAGATCAGCCAAAAATCAGGTGCATAATCTTCAATAGGTTTACCCCCTAACTCCATACCAACCAATTGGAGTTTATATGGTTTTTTCCCAGCTTTAATTTCAGCACCCATAGCTTCTAAAACTTTTTTACCAACATAATCTCCCTTTTTATTCCACTCTCCTTTTCCTGATAGTGAAACTTGATATCCAAGATTACATTGATAAGGATTATGTTGATGATCCATATCCTGACCCCATGATAAAATTCCAGCTTGAATTCTTCTATGGTGAGCAGGAGCAATAACCATAAGATTATGTTTTTTTCCTGCATCAAGCACTGAATTCCACATGTCCTCAGCATATAAAGTTGACTCTCTTAAATATATTTCATACCCCGCTTCTCCAGAAAAACCAGATTGAGAAATTATACAACTCCTCCCACCTATTTTAGCTGATGCTAATCCATAAAACGGTATATTATCAAAATCCACTTGATCACCACAAAGATCTTTCATTAATGCTTTAGATTTTGGACCTTGGATTTGAACTGGTGATACATCTATCTCATGTATTTCACAATTAAACCTTCCGTCAGCGTTAACACCTTGTAGATACATTCCAATATCACTATCTGATAAAGAAAACCAAAATTCATCTTCAGAAATTCTTAAAAGTATAGGATCGTTTAATACTCCTCCGTATTGATTACACAAAATTACATATCTTGCTCTCATAGGTGATATTTTTGTTGCATCTCTTGTAATTACATAATCAACGAATTTTTCTGCATCAGGACCTTTGACTTGAATTTGTCTTTCTACAGCAACGTTCCACATCGTTACGTGATTTACAATTGCATCATACTCTACCATTGCGCCACCATCTTCAGGTTTTACATATCCTCTTGGGTGATATATACGATTGTACACAGTTGCCCTCCAGCAACCTTCCTTCATTGATAAATGCCAATAAGGTGATTTTCTTACCCTTGTTGAAATTAGCATTTCTACTTTTGTAGGTCCGCTTTGTCTTAAATTATACGGAACCTTTCTGTCAGTTTGATCCACTGACGTTACATGTCTCATTTTACTATAATCAAACTCTTTAGACATATTTATTCTCCATCAACCACTTGTTAGTTTCCTTCAAGCCGCCGAATGTATAAATGTGGAAGTTATCAGTATGCGATTTAACCTTCCCAATTAAATCATTAGGGTCTTTAGGTTTCATTAAATCTAACGCCTTACTAAAATTAGATTTTAGAAAGTTTAAGGAATTTTTTGCCCCAACAATATTTGCAAACTTTATCAAGCTTGTAATTTTTAAAGGTCCAGTAATTCCAACATGAACTGGTACTGATTGTTTAGATATAAAATCTATGATTGTCTGATGATCTAGTAACCATTGAGTAACTATATAGTCAGCATAAGGCTTTTTATCATTCATAGCTTTTTCTAATTTTGAGTCAGATATATCAGGACTCCCTTCCGGGTGTCCAGCGATTCCAATCTTCATATCCTCAAAATAACCAGTTTCTAGAAGTTGGATAGAACTATCAAAATCTCCGATTGGCTCTCTACTTCCACCAATTATTAAGACTTGTTTGGTCCCTCCATCTTTGCATCTAGAAACATATTCTTTAAGTTGTGTTTCACCTTCAATTGATCTAGCAGGAATGTGAGGAATTGGGTTAAATCCCTTTTTAACCAATTTTCCAGCCTGATCTGCCGTTTCTTTAAAGTCACCACCAGGTAAAAGAGTGATATAAACATCTTTTAAAGCTGGCAATGTCTCAAGGTCAGTGGATGGACTAATCTCAATTGAAAAATTCATTTGAGAACTTTATTTATTTTAGAATAACTGTCTAGAAAATTTTACTTTCTTTGACCCCTGTGTTTTTGAATCCTTCGCCCATACTCTTGGGTGACCCTATCAAATACAATTGCGAGAGCAACAATTGCCAGCCCATTAAATAAACCCAAAGCTAAATATTGGTTAGAAACTGCTCTTAAAATTGGCACTCCAAGCCCTTTTACTCCAATCATAGATGCAATGACCACCATAGCAAGCGCCATCATAATTGTTTGGTTAACTCCCGCAAAGACAGTTGGTAAAGCTAGAGGTATTTGAACCGACTTTAGTTTTTGTACTGTGGTGGCGCCAAATGCCTCACTAGCCTCTAAGGTCTCTTTATCTACCTCTCTTATACCTAGATTAGTCAATCTTATTATTGGAGGCACGGCATAGACGCAAACAGCAATTAAGCCTGGCACTTTTCCTATTCCTAACAACATTAGTATAGGAATTAAATACACGAAACTTGGAATTGTTTGCATCATATCTAAAACAGGCAGTATAGTTCTTTCTGCTCTTGCCGATCTAGACATAACAATTCCAATAGGTATTCCAACGACAATACAAAGAATTGTACAAACAGTAATAATAGCAACTGTTGCCATACAATCCTCCCACATTCCAAAATAGCCAATTAATAAAAATGCGATTGCACTTCCTACAACAAGCTTCCAACTTCTAGAGCCCAACCAAGCTAAACTACAAATTATTCCTATAATTATAACCCATGGCGTTGCTAAAAGTAATTTTTCTAGTGAAACTAAAAAAAATAATAATGGATCAAAAAAAGCTTCAATTCCATCTCCATATTCTCTAGAAAAATTTCTAAAAGCTAAGTCTATACCTTTTCTTAGCTCCATTTGTGAACGTCTACCGAGTTCAGGAAATTCAGTGAAAAATTCCATAATTATTTTTTTTACCAACGAGCCTATTTTAAAATAGGCTCGTTATATTTAAGTTTTTATAAACTTTTTTTGATTTTTTTTGCAGCTGATGAAGATACCCATTTAGTCCAAACATCTTCATGTTTAATCAAAAATTCAACTGCAGCATCAGATCCTTTTGCCTGGTTATCAGCCATGTATACAAGCATTCCATTCATTACTTCACCTGGAAAAACTCTTTTTTCAACATAACTTAAAGCCTCTTTACCACCAGTTTTTGCAAAATTAGCTGTTACAATAGAATTAACTTCTGATTTAGTCCAAGCTGTTGCTTTTGGATTTGCACAATCTTGCTCTGCAAGTGTTATACAATTATCCCAGTTGTCTCTTCCTGCAAATGGCACACCAAAATCAACTGGTTGTAAATTATATTTTCCAACCATAGATGTAGGGTTCCAGTAATATCCAAACCAAGGTTCACCCGAATCAGATGCTTTTGCAATAGATCCATCTAAACCTGCAGCTGAACCTGGATCAATTAATTTCCAACCTTTTTTTTCCATCTCAAATGCTCTAAAAAGATTTGCGTTAGCTAATTGACATCCCCATCCAGCTGGACATCCCATGAAAGCTCCTTTTGATGGATCTTCTTTATCTGGAAATAACTCAGGGTGTTCAAGAATTTGAACTGCAGTCATTCCTTTAAGTTTTGGATGTTTTTTTAAAGCTGCTGGATTTAACCACCAACCTTCACCAAGACCTGTAATAGGAGCACCATTAGCAATAATTAATCTTTTTTCACTTACTGCTTTTTTTAATGGTGTATAAACTGCATTAGCCCATTGTTCTGGGTTCATGTCAGGTGATCCTTTGTCATTCATAGAAGTAAAAGTTGGCATTGTAGCTCCTGGAACAAGTTCCACGTCACAGCCGTAGCCTTCTTCTAAGATAATTTTATCTACGTTAGCCATTAATTCAGCCGACGCCCAGTTTTGTTCAGCAATAACTAGCTTTCCACATTTAGCGTTTGCAATTCCAGTAAATGACGTGAAACCAAGCACAACTAAAGCAGAAATAATAATGTTTTTTATTTTCATATTCTCCCTTTAATTTATTAATTAATGAAAGTTATGAGAACATATCTAGGAGAAAAATGCAAACTTGTTACAACTTTTAGTTGTAGACAAATTGTTTTGCCAATCCTAGTTTTCAGATGTAATCTTAAAATTGATGTCTAAAGGAGATTACAGTTTTATAAAAAAATTCTGTGTTCTTGGATATTTTGCTTTTAAAGATTTATATTTAAACAGGCATCACTACAGATTGCACTCAAATTATTTCCAGAGTCGATAATCTTTTTTTTTTAAAATCAAAAAATTTAAAGGAGGATTTATGACTAAAGATTTAATAACAAGATTAAATGAAGGACCTGTTCTTTGTGCTGAAGGATATTTATTTGCAATGGAGAGAAGAGGGTATTTACAAGCTGGAGCATTTGTTCCAGAAGTTGTTTTGGAACATCCAGAAGTGGTCACTCAATTACATAGAGAATTTATTAGAGCTGGAAGTGACGTTGTACAAGCATTCACTTATTATGGACATAGAGAAAAATTAAGAATAATTGGTAAAGAAAAACTTCTCGAGTCACTTCAACAAAATGCTTTGAAAATTGCAAAAGACGCTAGAGACGAATTTAAAGATTTAAATTTATTGGTAGCTGGCAATGTTGCAAATACAAATGTTTATGACCCAAATGATAAAAAAAGTAATATTGAATGTCAAAAAATGTTTGAAGAGCAAGTTGGATGGGCAAAAGATGCTGGAGTAGATTTTGTAATAGCAGAAACAATTACTTGGGTTGAAGAAATGAAAATTGCACTCAAAGCAATTAAAGATGCTGGGTTAATTGCAGTCTGTAACTACGCGTTTAGAAGTGCTGGTGGCCTCAGAGATGGTATTAGCCCTGCAGATGGTTGTAAAATATTAGAAGATCATGGAGCTGATGTGGTTGGAACAAATTGTTTTAGAGGTCCAGAGATGACAATGAAACTTTTACCAGAAATAAGAAAAGCTGTTTCTTGTCATGTAGCAGCGTTACCTGTTCCGTACAGAACAACCGAACAACGTCCTGGATTTTTAAATCAAGTTGATGAAGGATGTGATTGTATCCCTGGCGGTAATGCATTCCCAGTCGCTTTGGATAATTTATATTGCAACAGATTTGAAATGGCAGAGTTTGCAAAACAATGTTTAAATATGAAAGTTAACTTTATTGGAATATGTTGTGGAGCAGAACCTCATCATGTTAGAGAGATGGCTGTAGCATTAGGTAGAAAACCTATTGCTTATAAATATTATCCAGATATGTCCAAACATTATGCTCATGGAACTGATCCTACTTTGAAAAAACATAATACTGATGCTGCAAAAACTTTATAAAGGAAGTTGATGGAAAAGAATGCAAAGGTAGTAATAATTGGAGGTGGTGTAGTAGGATGTTCAATTTTATATCACCTCTCAAAATTTGGGCTAAAGGATTGTATTCTTTTAGAGAGGAATGAATTAACTTCAGGTTCGTCATGGCATGCCGCTGGAAATGTTCATGTAATTTCATCAGATCCAAACATTTCAAGAATGATGGCCTATACAATAGGTCTTTATAAAGAGATTGAAAAAGAGTCTGGTCATTCAACTGGATTTAAACCTAGTGGTGGTTTTTATTTAGCATCAAATGAAGTTTGGGCCGATTATCTTAAAAGAGAGAGATCAAAAGCAAGATATATGGGGCTAGATCAAGAATTTATTTCTCTGGAAGAGGTTAAAAAGAAAAATCCATTAATTGATCCCTCAAGATATCTTTTGGCTCTTTGGGATCCAATAGATGGAGAAGTTGACCCATCAGGTGTTACTTATGCCTTTGCAAAGGCAGCAAAAGTTCATGGTGGAAAATATTATACTCATACTGTTGTAAAGGATACTAAACTAAAACAAGATGGTTCGTGGGATGTAATAACAGATAAGGGAAATATTAATGCAGAAATAGTGATAAATGCAGGAGGGTTATGGGCAAGAGAAGTCGGTCAACTTGCAGGATTAAATCTTCCAGTTCAACCGATGGAACATCATTATTTAATCACTGAAGCTATTCCTGAAATTGAGGCACTTGGAGATCAAAGATTACCGATAGGAACTGATTTCGAAGGAAATATTTATTTTAGACAAGAAGGAAAAGGAATGTTGCTTGGAACTTATGAACCTAAATCAACTCCTTGGAAAGTTGAAGGAACTCCTATGAACTTCGGTCATGAATTACTTGAACCAAAACTTGATAACATTCAAGATAGATTAGCCATTGGTTTTGAGAGAATGCCAGCTTTAGAAAAAGCTGGAATAAAAAATATCGTTAATGGGCCTTTTACTTTTGGTCCAGATGGAAGTCCTCTAATTGGACCTGTTCCAGGTTTAAAAAATTATTGGGTTGCTGTTGGTGTAATGGCAGGATTTTGCCAAGGCGGAGGAGTTGGAAAATGTATTGCAGAATGGATTATTGAAGGAGAACCTTCAATAGATGTTTGGGCGATGGATGTGGCTAGATTTGGAGATTATGCATCTCCACAATATGGAACTATTAAATCTTCAGAAAATTATGAAAGAAGATTTATTATGACTTTTCCTAATGAAACTTTACCAAAAGGCAGAAAACAAAAAACAACAGCATTGTATGATCGTTTTGTAGATCAAGGTGCAGTAATGGGTGATAGTTTTGGTCTAGAGAATGTTTTATGGTTTGCAAATAACAAAGAAGATGCACACGAAGAACCAACAATTAAAAGATCAAGATCTCATAATTATGTTTCTAAAGAAGTTATTAATGTAAGAGAAAACGTTGGTGTTATAGAGGTTGCTAATTTTTCTAAACATGAATTTAAAGGCCCGGATGCAAGAAAATTCTTAGATCATGTTATGGCTGGCAAATTGCCAAAACCAGGAAGAATTTCTTTGTCACCAATGTTGTCATATAGAGGAAAATTATATGGAGATTTAACAGTAGCGTGTTTTGACAAAAATGAATTTATGGTTTTTGGATCAGGTGCTGCTCAAGAAATGCATAGAAGATGGTTTGAAAGTCACATAAACAAATTTAATTTAACATATAAAAATAGATCTGATGAGTTTCATGGTCTATCGATTGCAGGCCCTAAGTCGAGAGACCTGTTACAAAAAATAACAAGAGATGATGTTTCAAATTCTAAGTTAAAATTTAGAGATTCAAGACATATGTTTATTGGTGGAGTTCCAGCAATTGTAAATAGAATTTCATTTACTGGTGAATTAGGTTATGAAATTTATGTAGCTCCTCATTACCAGTTGAAACTTTATGAAGAAATTATGGAAGCAGGAAAGGAATTTAATATTAAACCTTTTGGTGGAAGAGCATTAATGTCAATGAGGTTAGAAAAAAATTGGGGTGCTTGGACATTAGACTATAGACCTGACTTTACCGCAAAAGAAACCGGTTTAGATACATTTATTAACTGGGATAAAGATTTTATCGGAAAAGAAAATGCTCAAAAAGACCAAAGCTCCAATCAACTAGTTCCTTTAATTGTTCAAACAAATGATATCGATGTAACGAACAATGAGGCCGTTGTAAAAAAAGACAAAAGTATAGGCTATGTTACTTCTGGTGGGTTTGGTCATTATGTAAATAAAAGTATTGCTTTTTCATATATAAATAAAGAAGAAATGAAAACTGAAAAAGGAATACAAATAGAGATTAATGGAGACTTATTTAATTGTTCGATAATAAAAGAGCCACTTTATGATCCAAGTGGACAAAAGATGAGAAGCTAATGGCTCAAAAGGATGTAGGAAACAAGGTACCAATTTATAAATTAAAAAAAACCCATGAAGTAATGAAATATTATGATGAGTGGGGAGAAGGAAATAAATATGACAAAGATATGGTTGATTGGAATTATACTGGTCCAAAAGAAACCTCAAAAATTTTTAATAAACATGCAAATGTTAAAAACATTAAAATATATGACGCAGGTTGTGGTACGGGTTTAGTTGGGGCTGAATTAAAAAAATATGGTTTTTCAAATTTTCATGGAGCCGATCTGTCTCAAAAACTTTTAGATTTAGTACCCTCAGGACTATATAAATCTTTAGAAAAAGTTGATCTCAATGAAGCGATAAATCACAAAGATAATTCTTTTGATGCAGTAATGTGCGTCGGGACATTTACTTTTGGACATGTGAAACCACCAGCATTAGATGAATTTATTAGAATTACAAAAAATTCAGGTTTAATTTGTTTTACAATAAACGAGGGAATTCATGAGGAGTATGGTTTTGATAAAAAATTAGAAGAACTTAAAAAAGAAAAAAAATGGAAAGAAATTGAATTTTTTAAATCAGATTATATTGCAAGCAAAGATGTGAATGCGTGGCTAGGATTATACGAGGTAACTAAATAATGTCTGAAATTTACGAAATAATAGATAAAAAAAAATTAGATGTTGTTAATAATCCTATAGAGAACTCGCATGGACTTCCAAATGAATGTTATACAAGTGAAAGATATACACAACTCGAAAGAAAAAAATTATTTGAAGATAAATGGGTTGTGATTGGAATTGCAAGCTCACTACCTAATAAAGGTGACGCTAAACCTTTTGATCTTTTAGGTATCCCACTAATAATTTTAAGAGATAAAGAAAATACAATTAGAGTCTTTCATAATGTTTGTAGTCATCGTGGATATAAAATTTTACAAAAAGAGTGTAAAATTAAAAATGTACTAAGGTGTCCTTATCATTCATGGTCATATGATACAAAAGGCAAACTTATTGCAACACCACATATTGGAGGAATGAACAAGCATGAATGTAAAAAATTTGATAAATCAAAAAGTGGATTAAAAGAAGTTAGATCAAATGTTTGGTTAGATATGATATTTATTAATTTAAATGAGAATGAAATAAATTTTAAGGAATATATAAAACCGCTAAGCGATAGATGGGAAAAATTTTGGCCAACTAAAGATAGAAATTTAATAGTACATTCAAATGATTATGGTTATTTTAATTTAAATGCAAATTGTAATTGGAAGTTTGCAATTGAAAACTATTGCGAAAGTTATCACCTGCCTTGGGTCCATCCAGGTTTAAACTCATATTCAAAAATTGAAGACCATTATCACATTCAAGGTTTACCAAATCGTTTTGCTGGCCAAGGAACTAAAGTTTATAATCCGAGACTAAGAGGTAAAGAAAAGTTTCCCTGTTTTCCTAATTGGCCAAAGCATCAAGAACATATCGCAGAATATATTTCATTATTTCCAAACGTCATGCTTGGAATACACAAAGATCATTTCTATGCTTATTGGTTAGAACCAGTTAACCATAAATATACAAAAGAGCATATGGAAATTTACTATGTGGGAAAAAAAGCAGCCAATACAAAAAAGTATAAATCAATTAGAAAACAAAATTATCAAATGTGGAAAAGTATTCAGACTGAGGACTTGAATATTATTGAAGGTATGCAAGATGGTAGAAATTCTCCAATATATAATGGTGGAAATTTTTCACCAATAATGGATAATCCCACCCACCATTTTCATAAATGGGTAGCAAAAAATTTGGAGTAATTATGTACAGACCTTTGCCAGACGAACTAACAATTAAAAATTCAAAAATAGAGGGCCTAGGATTATTTGCAACGGTCAAAATAAAAAAAAATTCTTACATTGGCTTAACACATATTAGAGATGAATTGTTTGAAGGTAAATATATCAGAACCCCATTAGGAGGTTTTTACAACCATTCAAAAGAATCCAATATTATGAAAATGGTTTCAGATGTTATTCCAAAGTTTAATCTTGGAGATTCCATTGATATTAATAAAAAAATAGAACCACTTGAAGACGGAAAAAATAATAGAGAAAATTTATACTATAATTTAAGTGAAAAACCTGAGGCAAAATATATGTTTATTGTTTCAACTAGAGATATAGAGCCAGGTGAAGAACTTGTTGCAGATTATACTTTGTATTCTTTTAATTAAATAAATTGTTTTGATGATATGAGATTTAATAGAAAAATAGCCCCAGAAACACAAGCAAATCATAAATTTATTACAAAAAAAAGATTAAGAGAAGATGAAATTAATTTTGAGAGGTTAAGATCTTATAGATTGGATAGAGTTAAAAAGGAATTACAAAAAAATAATTTAGAAGCCTGTATTCTATTTGATCCTGTAAATGTTAGATATGCATTAGATACTGTAAACATGAGCGTTTACAACATGCATAATCTTACAAGATATTGTTTTATTCCTGTGGATGGGCCAACTATTCTATATGAATACTTTAATTGTGAAATTTTATCCAAACACTTAAATTTGATTGATGAAATAAGACCAGCAATAACCTGGGACTATTTTAGCAACGGTAATCAATCTGATATACAATTAAAAAAATGGATAAATGAGATCAAAGAACTTTCGAATAAATATTTTAAAAGCAAAAAGGTTGCTATTGACGTTTTAAATGGACCAGCGGTTGGAGAACTTAATAACGAGGGAATAAAAGTTGTAGATGCAAAATTAATTTTAGAACAAGCAAGAGTAATTAAATCACCAGATGAGTTAAAATGTATGAAATCTGCAATAGATGTTGCTGAAATTGGTGTAGCTAAAATGAGAGAAGAATTAAAGCCTGGAATGACGGAGGATGAGCTTTGGTCAATATTGCATAAAACAAATATAGAAAATGGTGGAGAATGGATTGAGTGCAGAATACTTTCTTCTGGAGAAAGAACAAATCCATGGATGCAAGAAAGCACTAATAAGATTATGCAAACTGGCGAAATTGTAGCTTTTGATACAGATATGGTGGGACCTTATGGATATTGTGCGGATATTTCTAGAACTTTTGTAGTGGGCCACAAGTTCAATGATGAACAAAAGAAATTATATTCAATGGCAGCAGAACAAATAAATCATAATTCCAGATTAATTAAAGATGGTGTTTCATTTTTAGAATTTACTGAGAAATCCTGGATATTACCTGAAGATTACTATCCAAATAGATATTCAGTTATGGTTCATGGTATAGGTTTGTGTGATGAGTGGCCCGCTATAAGATACCCAACTGACGGAGGAGAGAGAGGTGGAATTTTTCAAAAAAATATGACTATCACAGTTGAAAGTTATATTGGAAAAGTAGGTGGTAAAGAGGGAGTAAAACTAGAACAACAATATTTAATAGGAGAAAATGGATTAGAGCTAATGTCTCATCATCCTTTAGAAAATATTTAATGAAAGTTGTTTTAATAATGGGATTACCTGGATCAGGTAAAACTACACTGGCGAAGGAGTTAGTACCTTTACTCGATGCAAAGTGGCTAAATGCTGATAAAGTCAGAACAGAGCATAATGACTGGGATTTTTCAGCAGAAGGAAGAGTAAGACAAGCCAATAGAATGAGAGATTTAGCAAAAAAACTTAGAGATGAAGGAAATTATGTCGTAGCAGATTTTGTTTGTCCAACTAAAGAAGCACGAAAATTGTTTGGAGCAGATTTTACAATTTGGATGGATACTATTGAAAAAGGAAGATTTGATGACACAAACCAAATGTTTGTCAAACCAGAAAATTTTAATATTAAAATAGATACATTTGATGCAAAGAACTGGGCACAAAAAATATATAAGGAGATAATTAAATGACATATAAATGGGATAATAAAAAACCAACAGCACAAATGTTAGGAAGATGGCAACCTTTTCATGATGGCCATTACACTTTGTTTAAAGAAATTATTAAAAAAACTGGACAAGTTTGTATTCAAATTAGAGATGTTCAAGGTGTAGATGATAATCCTTTTGATTTTGAAACAATAAAAAAGAAAATTGAGGAAAGACTAAACCCTGAATTTGAGGGTAGATTTAAGATAATGCTTGTACCCAATATAACTAATATTTGTTACGGAAGAGGTGTTGGATATAAAATTGAGGAAATAGTTTTGCCTGAGGAAATTCAAAAAATTTCAGCAACAAATATTAGAGCAAAAATGCGAGAGGATGGTGATCTAAAGTGAACGAAAGACTTAAATCTATAGTTAATTTAGAAAAATATCCAATTCATAATTTAAATTCCTCAAAAACTAAAAGTCTTATTAAAAAATGTAAAAAAGAGTTAGATGAGACTAGTTGTTCAACAATACCTAATTTTATTTTGTCAAAATCATTAGAAATAATGAATTCAGAATTAGAAAAACAATTAAATGAAGTTTATATGTCAAAAGAAAATATAAATGCTTATTTATATGCAAAAGATGACATAACTTTACCCAAGGATCATCCAAAAAGAATTTTTATGGATAGATATAATGGATATTTAAATTCTGATTGTTTTTCAAAAAACTCGGAAATGAAATATTTGTATGAGACAGATGAATTGTTAAAATTTGTATCTGCATGTCTTGGTGTATCACCAATTTATAGATGGGCCGATCCTTTAGCATGTCATGCTTATAATGTAATGAAGCCAGATGGAATACTTCCTTGGCATTTTGATAGTTGTGAATTTACTTTGAGTTTAATGATACAGAAGCCTGAAAAAGGTGGAATATTTGAATATTGTCCAAACATTCGTGGCCCAGGAAATGAAAACTTCGATGAAGTTAAAAAAGTTTTAGATGGTGACAGATCAAGAGTAAAACAATTAAAATTGGAACCAGGCGATCTTCAGATATTTAAAGGAAGATTTACATTGCATAGGGTAACAAAAGTTGAGGGTAAGAAATCAAGATACATGTGTATACCTGCTTATGTATTAGATCCGTGGAGAGTAAATACTCCTGAACACTCAAAGGCTATATATGGAAAAGTTTTACCAATACATATTGAAAGAAATATAGCTAGATCAGATGGATTAGCTGATTAAATGATAAACAAAATTGCTGTAATCGGCGCTGGAGTAATAGGATCAGGATGGGTTGTAAGATTTCTTGCACATAATAAAAAAGTAATTGTTTATGATACAGACCCAAAATTAAAGAAAAAAGTTATTTTAGAAGTTAAAAGAGCATGGCCATTTGTAAAAAAGTTATTTAATAAAAATAAACTAAATTTAACGAATTTTAGTTATGTTACAGATATAAAAGATGCATTAAAAAATGCAGATTTTATTCAAGAGTGCGCTCCAGAAAATTATAAATTAAAAACTAAACTAATGGAGGTAATTGGCAAATATTCTAAATCTAATGCAATTATTTCATCGAGCTCTTCGGGGCTATTGCCATCAAAGATTTATTCAAAATGTAAAATTCCATCCAGAGCAATAATTGCTCACCCCTTTAATCCAGTTTACATGTTGCCTGGTGTTGAAATTGTTCCAGGAAAAAAAACAAGCAATAAGACTCTTAATAGGGCTAAGAAATTTTATGAGTCTATATCTATGAATCCAATAATGTTGAAAAAGGAATTACCAGGTTTTTTATCAGATAGACTGCAAGAGGCGCTATGGAGAGAAGCGCTTCATATTGTTAATGAAGGATATGCCTCAACTAAAGATCTAGATAGAGCCATTGAAGACGGACCAGGAATGAGATGGTCATTGATGGGCACTTTTCTTACATTTCATTTAGCTGGCGGAAATGCTGGGATGAAGCATATGCTAAAACAATTTGGCCCTGCTTTAAAACTTCCGTGGACTAAACTAAAAGCACCAAAACTTTCAAAAAAATTATCAAACAGAGTAATATCTGGCACAAGAAAGCAAGCTAAAGGAAAATCTGTTGCAACAATTGCAAAAATTAGAGATGAGTATTTGCTTAACTTACAAAAGATGAGAAAAAAATATGAAGTAAAGATAAGGAGGTAGTTTTGAAAAGAATAGAAATATTAACCTGTCATTGCAACAGAGTTAAAATTGAACTGAATTTAGAAAATGGAATCGAGGAATTAGTGAGATGTAATTGCTCATTATGTAAAAGAAGAGGTTATATAATGGCTAAAATTAAATTAGAAAATTTGAAAATTAAAAAAGGTAAAGATCAATTAACTGTTTATAAATTTGGCAAGAAACATCTCGCCGAACACTTTTTTTGTAAAAACTGTGGAATTTATACTCATCATAGATCTTATACCAACCCAGAAAATTATGAATATAATGTAGGCTGCATAGACAATTTGAATACTTTTGAATATAAGAACATTCCAGTTTTTGATGGAGATAAATTATAAAATATATGAATATTTCAATAAAAAATTTAGGCTCTGGAGTTAAAAAAGTAATTATAAATGACCCTAAAACTTATAATTCTTTATCGTTTCAAACACTAAATTCACTATTAAATACTTTAAAAAAACTAGATAAGGATAATTCAACAAAAGTAATAGTTTTAGAAGGGGCTGGAAAAGGGTTTAGTGCAGGCCATAATTTAAAAGAAGTGCGGGGATTAAAAAAAAGATCAAAATATTTAAAATTATTTAACCTTTGTTCAAAAGTAATGATCCAAATTGTTGAAGGGAGAAAACCAGTAATTGCAAAAGTTCATGGAGCAGCTTATGCAGCCGGATGTCAGTTAGTAGCAAGTTGTGATTTAGCATATAGTTCAAATGATGCTATGTTTGCTACTCCAGGCGTAAATATTGGTTTATTCTGTAGTACACCAATGGTTGCTGTAAGTAGAAAAATTCACAGAAAAAGAATGATGAAGATGCTTTTGACTGGTGAGCCAATTAAAGCAAATTTTGCAAAAGACATAGGCTTAATTAATGATTATTATTCTAAATCTAAACTAGATAAAGAAGTTCTCAATGTTGCAAGAAAAATTGCATCAAAATCTAATTTAACAATTAAAATTGGAAAACAAGCTTTTTATAAACAATTAGAAATGCCTTTAAGAAAAGCCTATACCTACACTAGTAAGATGATGACACTAAATATGATGGCCATGGATGCACACGAGGGAATTTCAGCGTTTTTAGAAAAAAGAAAACCTAAATGGAAAAACAAATAGACGATAAAAAATTAAAAGAAATTTTTACAGAGTCAAAAGTAATTGCATTAGTTGGAGCTAGTGCAAAAAAAGATAAAACTTCTCATATAGTGATGAAATATTTAATTGAGTTTGGCTTTGAGGTAATACCAGTAAATCCAGGTGCAGCAGGACAAGAAATATTAGGTCAAATGACTTATAGATCTATTAAAGAAATTGATAAAAAGATTGATATTGTGGATATCTTTAGACCATCCGCCGAAGCTGAAAAAATTGTTGAAGAAGCTAAAGACCTTAATCCTAAAACAATTTGGTTACAACTAGGCATAAAGAGTGAAAAAGCTGAAGAAAATGCTAAATCAATTAATGCAAACTATATAGAAAACTCATGTATTAAAACTGAATATCAGAGAATAATGCAAAAGAAAAAAATAAATTTTCCTCACCTTATAAAATAATAATTAGAACTATCTATTATATTCAATAAACTTTTTAAGAGAATTCATTAAAAATTTATCATATTTAATCCCAACGGACTTGTTATATGATTTCTTTCCAAAGAAGGTTTTATTCATTTTAAAATCAAATGATGGTTCGAAAAAAAATGGTATAGATAATCTCTCAGATTTATTCCATAAGACTCTATGATTAGTCGCTTTATATTTACCATTTGTAAGATATTCTAAAGCTAGACCAGTATTAACAACCAATGCATTTTTATTAAAAGGCACATCGAACCATTTTTTATTTCTTCGATTTTGAACTTGCAAACCTCCTTTGCGGTCTTGATATAGAACAGTAAAAATACCACTATCTACATGTGTCTCACATCCTAGAGCGACCCCATCTTGTTTAGATATTTCAACAGGATTTTTTTGTTTTGGATAATAATTAAACCTTAAGGTACTTAAAGTTTTTACTCTTTGAAATGCAGCTTTTGATAATTTATGATTTTTTTTAGAAATAGATATAATTATTTTGAAAAGTAATTCACTTAAATTAAATATTTCCCCATAATATTTATTTATTATTTCAATAGAATTTCTACTTAATGATTTTGAAAGGTTTAATTTTTCTATTTTTTTTCTTTTATTTTTTTTGACAAATACACTTGAAATCATTGGATCACCAATATCCAAACCTTCTTTACCATTTACATCACTAGGGAAATAACCCCGGTAAACATTATTATTAGATTTATTCCATTTTTTTGGAGCTAATTTGTATTTATTTTTTACGTTGGAATTAAAAAATCTATGAGCTGTTTTAGCTATCTTCTTAATTAAATTTTTTTCAATCCCATGGCCAACAATTTGGAAAAATCCCACTTCAATACAAGCCTTTTGGATTTGTTTAAATATATCATTATTTTTTGAACTTATGCATTCAAGATTAAGTTTTGAAATATTGATGGTAGGAATATAATTCTTTCTCATCATCTGTTAGGAGTATCAGTAACAATCATTTGATCTTTTACTTTTTCTCTTAAATAAATATACACACCAGCACCAATAATTAAAGCAACACCAACAAAAGTTCTTATCGTTGGTACATCATTAAATAATAAATAACCAATTATAATTGCCCAAATAATTAGAGAGTATTCAAATAAAGAGACCACTGAAGGAGATGCAACTGAGTACGCTGAAAATACACAGTAGAAGGAAATTGCTGCCACAAATCCCATAGTTATAATATATGGCCATGCATAGGTTGGGTTCGTAAACCATTCTCTAGTAATAAATTGAAAGGTCGGATCTGAAAAAGTATTAAATTGTCCTTTACCAGTGAAAATAAAAAATAAAATACTTATTCCAATTGCACCTATATATAAATGAAACATCTGTGAATAAACATTATCTTTATCAGATGTAATCTTTGTAATCGTCATAGATATTGCATAACATAGCGCGCATGCAACAGGTGCTAGCTTCATATAATTAAAGTCTTCAAAATCAGGATTTAAAACAATATAAACCCCTATAAATCCAACCAAGATTGCAAGCCACCTTCTTATTCCAACTTTCTCACCTAAAAAAATTATAGCTAAAATTGATATAAAGAATGGACTTGAGAAAAATAATGCATTTGCCATTGCGAGCGACATATAAGTTAGTGAAATATAAAAGAAGCTAAAACCAAAAAAGAAACATATCACTCTACAGCAAGTTAAAAGAGGATAATATGTTTTAAATACTAATTTTTGAGATGTAATTTTTAAAAATACTAATAATAAAATTAAAGCAGTTAATGTTCTACCAAAGTATAATTCATAAAGAGCAGACTCTTCAAAAATATATTTAATTAATGAGTCTTGTACTGAGAAAAGTGCCATACCTGAAAGGATAAGCAAAATACCTTTAGGATTATTATTTAGAGCACTCATTTAGGCTATATATCAGAAAAAAATAAATTTTAAATTTTAAAAATTTATGTCATATTCAGTTTATGTTTTCAGAAGAAGATAAAATAATGATGGAGACCCTCTATTGGTGGGGTATACCGACTTTATTTAGATGCAAAAATGATCCTGATCCAAAAAACTGTGATATAGCTTTAGTTGGCGTTCCTCATAGCACTGGAAATGGTACCACAGAAAGAGATCAACATTTAGGACCAAGGGCAGTAAGAAATATTTCTGCAATGTTAAAAAGATCTCATTTTGATTATAAAATTGATCCTTGGAAAGAAAATAAAATTCATGATTTGGGAGATGTTCCTTTTCCAGAGGCAAATAATAATGAAAAATGTATAGAAAGAATTTCTGCTTTTTATGATCAAATAGAACAAGCAGAAAAACCAGTTGTATCCATAGGTGGAGATCATTCTATAACTGGAGGCATTGTTCAAAGCTTAGCAAAAAAAAATTCAAAACTTACAAAAGGAAAAAAAATTACTTTTCTGCATTTTGATGCACATACAGATTGTTTTGAAAAACTAGATCACTTTCTTGGTGCAAAAAAATCAGCTGCACACTGGGCATCATATTTGGTAAAACAAGGAAACGTGGATCCACATACAAGTACTCAAATAGGTATAAGGGGAAACCCCAGAACATTAGATTGGTTACAAGCAAGTTATGACAATGGTTATCAAGTAATTACTATGGATGAATATAGAGAGTGGGGCCATGAAAAATGTGCAAAAATGATTTTAAATAGAATAGGGGATAATCCTATATATGTAACTTTTGATTTAGATTGTTTAGATCCTTCTGTTGCGCCAGGAGTTGCAAATATTGAATCAGCTTACAGAGGATTTAATATGGACGAAGCAAGAAAACTTATTCAATGCCTAAAAGGTAAAAATGTTATTGGTGGTGATGTTGCATGTTTAATGCCTACAAAAGATAATCCAAATCAAATTACCGCAATGGTGGCATCGGCTATAATGTTTGAAATTATCTGTTTAATTTCAGTTTATCGTAACAAATAATTTTAGTTTAAAATAAATTCTGATGCTCTTTCAGCAATCATTAGTGTTGGAGCGTTAAGATTTCCGCTTGTAATTTCAGGCATAACAGAAGCATCAACTACTCTTAAATTTTCTACACCATGAACTTTTAGTTTTTGGTCAACCACAGCCATATTATCTACCCCCATTTTTAAAGTACAGGATGGGTGATAAGCAGTCTCAGCTTTTGAACGAATGTATTCTTCAAATACTTCTTGAGTTTGAGCATGTTCTCCTGGTCCAATCTCTTTTCCTGCAAATGGTTTTAAAGAGTTTTGTCCCAAAATATTTCTTGCTACATGAATACTTTCTATTGTTTGATTTAAATCATCTTCATGCTCAAGATAATTAAATTGAATTTTTGGATAATCATAAGGATTAGAACTATTTAGAGTTACATGGCCCCTACTTTTTGGATGATTTGGACTCGCATGTAATTGATAACCATGTCTATCTGGATCAACTAATCCGTGGTCAATTACAAAAGCAGGAAAAAAATGAAATTGAATATTTGGGTACTCTCTTTCAGAAGATGATTTACAAAAGCCACCTGCTTCCAAAAAAGAGGTTGAGCAAGGACCACTTCTATTTAGAAACCATTGAATACCTATTCTAATCATATTAATTTTATTAACATAAGAATATAAAGTATCTTTTGTTTTACACTCCTGTTGAACGTATGTTTCTAAGTGATCTTGTAGATTTTTTCCAACCCCCTCTAAATTGTGAACTACATTAATTCCTTTGTCTTTTAGGTGTTGACTTGGACCAATGCCAGACAGCATAAGCAATTGAGGAGAGTTTATAGCACCACCACTTAAAATTACTTCTTTATTTGCATATATTTTTTCAACTTTATTTTTAATTTTGACCTCAATACCAATAGCTTTCTTCCCATCAAAAATAATTTTTTCTACAAAAGACTCTGTAAATACCTTAAGGTTTTTTCTTTTTTTTGCAGGATTTAAATAATATTTAGAAACACTTGCTCTTTCGCCTTTATGAATAGTGACATCGTACATTCCAAAACCTTCTTGTTCTTTACCATTCATATCATCATTTATTTTATAACCAGCTTCACCAGCTGACTCGACAAATGCTTTAAATAAGGGATTTTTATTTTTAGATTGGTTTACTGGCAATATACCACTTCCACCTCTATAGTCATTTTCTCCTTCAGACCATGTTTCAATTTTTTTAAAATAAGGAAGGACTTTTTCATAAGACCAATTTTCTAATCCAAAAGATGCCCATCTCGCATAATCGTTTGGATTTCCTCTTACAAATACCATTCCATTATGAGCAGAACATCCGCCAATCATTTTACCTCTTGGACAAAATAATCTTCTATTATGTAAATGAGGCTCTGGTTCTGAGTAATATTTGTAATTATACTTAGGATCATGCATTGTATATAAAATTGCAAGGGGCATTTTAACTTTCCAAATATCACTAGGCTTACCAGCTTCAAAAATAGCTACATTATTTTGACCATTTTCTGTTAGTCTATTTGCAAGCACGCATCCTGCTGAACCTGCACCAATTATTAAATAATCATAATTCATTTTAGAGATGCTTTTAATAAATCTTTGTAATGAATGATATCTTTTATTTTGATGCCTATTTTCTTTGCAGCTTCATCAAACTTTCTGAGTTTTATTGCATCTTTGAAGAACTCTTCTTTTTCAAATACCTTTGCTTCTTTGCTATTTAAGAGACCTCCTTGGAGCTTGAGACTTACTACAGATGCTTCAGATAATCGATTGTAATATTTTTTATCCCTTGCAAGATATCTTTTAGCTAAAACGTGATGTTTAATAGGTTCAACTACCTCTTTCTTAAAAAATCTTTTTAAATACTCATAACCAATATCTTCGTGTTTACCATCTTGATTATTTCTAACCAATTCATCAGGATCATCTAATATGAAATGACCATAATCGTGTAATAAACATGAGCACACCAAATTATCTTTGCTTTTTGATTTTTCAGCCATCATTGCTGACTGAATCATGTGTTCAGCAATTGTTACGCTTTCTCCAATATAAAGTGATTTATTATTTTTAAAGTTGCTAATTATTTTCTCAATAATATCCATTTAATGTGGATGATCTCCTTCAATTGCAATTCGATCCATTATTCTTTCATGACCAAGGCCTCTGCCAGGAAAAAAATCTGTAAGACCTTGATGTTGGGTATTTCTGTTATCCCAAATAGCAACAGCATTTTCTGTCCATTTAAATCTACATGTAAAATCTAATCTTTCTTGATGCTCAAAAATATTTTTTAATATTTCATCGCTCTCTTTTTTATCCATACCTATTATTTTTTTTGTATACATTGAGTTTACATAAAGAATTTTTTTCTTTGTTTCAGGGTGAATTCTTACCATCGGATGCTCATTTGAGTATTCATCTAAATTTCCATTACCTTCCATCTCTGTATATTTATCTACAAAAGCTGCAGCGCCTAATGAGCTATGAATTGCTTTCTTTCCTTCGATTTTCTTTTTAATTTCGTTATCAAGAGTTTCATATGCAATTTCCATATTTGAAAACATAGTATCTCCACCAACAGGAGGAATTTTTCTAGATCTTAAAATAATAACTTTAGTTGGTTTTGGATTGTAGCTTACATCAGTATGCCATGTTTCGCCCCATTGATGTTTTTCCTCAGCTCCCTTCACAATTCTTAGAATTTCCGGATGGTCTTTTAAACCTTTAACATATACATGTCTTTCAAGTGGACCAAATTTTTTTGCTAAATTAATTTGCTCTTCACAAGTGATATCTTGGTCTCTAAAAAATAGAGCTTTGTGTTCAAGCATTAAATTATTAATTAACTGCCAGTTTTTTTCAGAGGAGTCTTTTAAACTGATCCCTTTTACTTCAGCCCCTAATGCACCAGATAATAAATTTACTTCCATATTATTTTTTTAGTTTACCTGTGAATTTTAAATTATCACTTTTAAATTTTTGTTTATTTTCACTAATAAAAGTATCCATAAGTTTGGTTCTTTCTTCATCAAATTCAGCTACCTTTCTTTTGCTTAAATCAACATGTAAAGATAACATTTCAATTGTTGAAGAAAGTTTATTTGTTTCTTTCTCGATCATTTCCAACTTGTAATGTAATCGTTTTTTATCGTGATCAAAATAAGTTAAAATTATTTCAACCTCTTTACCTTCTTCAACTTCATTGTCGTATGTTGTATTTGTTTCAACAACCATAGTGCTCATTCCAGTAGTTTTTGCTGAAGTTTCACCCATGCCAAATTTTTCAAGTAAAATTTCCCAAGCTTGATCAAATACTAAAACATAATAGGCCATGTTGAGATGTTTGTTGTAATCTGTCCACTCAGATTTAATTTTTACATTTGTAACATGCACTGACATATTTTTATTTCCCAAGACTTAATTTAATAGTATAAATCTAATAATTAAAATGAACAATAAAGTATTTATATCATGCGCAGTAACAGGATCTGGGGATACTGCATCTAAACATCCAGATTTACCAAAAACTCCTGAACAAATTGCAACTGCTGCTATTGAGGCTGCAAAAGCCGGCGCAGCAATTGCACATATTCATGTAAGAGAAGACGATGGAACTCCAAGCAGACGCCTTGAATTATACAAAGAAGTGGTTGATAGAATACGTTCAAGCGGTACTGATGTAGTTTTAAATTTAACTACAGGGATGGGTGGTGATTTAGATATTGGACAAGGAAAAAACCCTTTAGATTTTGGACCAATGACAGACATGGCAAACGTTATGGAGAGAATAGCTAATGCTGAACAATTTTTACCAGAGATTTGCACTCTTGATTGTGGAACTCTAAACTTCGGTGATAGTTCAGTTATTACAGTTAACACTCCAAATGATTTAAGAAAAGCTGCAAAAAGATTAAAAGAAATTAAAGTTAAACCTGAAATAGAAGCTTTCGATTTAGGTAATATGTGGTTCGGGGCACAATTATATAAAGAAGGTTTACTAGATGATCCACCAATGTTTCAAATGTGCTTAGGTATCCCTTGGGGTGCCCCTGCAACACCTTTAGCAATGCAAGCAATGAAAGACATAATGCCAGAAAATGCTGTATGGTCTGGATTTGCAATTTCTAGAAATGAAATGCCATTTGTTGCACAAACAGCAATTATGGGAGGAAATCCAAGAGTAGGACTTGAGGATAATTTATATTTAGAAAAAGGAAAATTAGCAACGAATGCACAACTAGTAGAGAAAGCAATTAGAATTGTAAGCGATCTTGGAATTTCTATAATGACACCAGCTGAAACTAGAGAAAAATTAAATCTTACCAAACATTATTAGTCTAACCTTATAGCATTACCGTCAACACCAATAACTTGTCCTGAAATTCTTTCAGAGTCCTTAGAGATTAAAAAGCTACACATTTTTCCAATGTCGTCCTCATAAATCCAACTGTTCATGGATGCCATGGAAATAAATTCTTTTTCAACTGATTTTTTTGAAGTTTTTAAAAATTTTGCTTTATCTCTAATTACTCTAACCATTCGATCACCTTTAATTGTACCAGGACAAATTGCATTAACTCTAATTTTAAACTTACCAAGCTCCATAGCTAGAGTTTTTGTAACACCAACAATTGCCCATTTACTTGCAGCGTATGGAGATCTTAATGGGAATCCCATTATACCAGCGCCAGATGAAAGATTAATTATAGCTCCACCTTTATTTTTTTTAAGAAGTGGAATTGCATTTTTTGTAAAATAAAAATGGCTGATAATATTTACTTTTAAAGTATTTTCCCAATCGAAAGAGCTTAGTTTTTCTATAGTTCCAGTGGGACCTGCTATTCCTACGTTATTTATTAAAGCATCAATTTTATTAGTTTTTTTTTTAATTTTATCGAATAAGTTATTTACATCGTTCTCATTTGAGGCATCACAATGATAAATAAAAAGTTTTTTGTTTTTAAATTTTTTTCTTAATTTAATTATAAATTTTTCATTGATATCAGAAACAAAAACTGTAGCACCTCTCTGTAAACAGATCTTTGTTGTTGCAAGTCCAATGCCAGATGCACCAGCAGATATAACTATTTTTTTATTTTTCAATGATTGAGTAGTCATTAATTATGACTTTGATAAAGATTTTTGTAATTCCTTATTAGTTATGTACCCTTTTGTGTTACCTTGTCTATCAACTACTTCACAATTTGCATTATTACAAACTACTTGAGGTAAAAATTCTTCAATAAATTGATCCTCATTGACTTTAATTAAATTTGATTTATCTATGCCATTCGCTTGTGCGGCAGGTATCATAATAATTTTTGCTTTAATTACTTTCGCTCTGTTAACATCTTTAACAAACGCCTCTACATAGTCATCAGCAGGATTCATTATAATTTCAACAGGAGTTCCAACTTGAACTAATTTTCCAGCATTTAAAATCCCTATGTGGTCTCCCAGTCTCAATGATTCATCCAAATCGTGAGTAATAAATACTATAGTTTTCTTTAATTCTGCTTGTAAATCTAAAAGCTGTTTCTGCATGTCACTTCTTATTAATGGGTCTAATGCTGAAAATGCTTCATCCATTAACATAATATCAGTATCGGTAGCTAATGCTCTAGCAAGACCAACTCTTTGTTGCATACCTCCAGATAATTGTGCAGGAAATTGATTTTCAAATCCGTTTAATCCAACAGCTTGGATTTTATCCATCGCTACACTATTTCTTTTATTTTCATCAATTCCTTGCATTTCAAGACCATAACCTACATTTTGCAAAACAGTCTTGTGAGGAAACAAACCAAATCTTTGAAAGACCATGCTCATTTTATGTCTTCTAAAATCGATAAGACTTTCAGTGTTCAAACTCATTACATTTGTGCCTTCAATTAAAATTTCCCCATCAGTTGGATCAATCAATCTATTCAAATGTCTAATTAATGTTGATTTTCCTGAACCTGATAGTCCCATACATACAAATGTTTCTCCTTCTTCAATTTTTAGAGAAACATTATCTAAACCTACAGTATGACCAGTTTCTTCAAGAACTTGTTCTTTAGTTGCTCCATCCTTTACCATTGGTAAAATGGAATTAGGATTATTTCCAAAAATTTTGTAAACGTTATTTATTTCTATCTTAGACATTATTTTTTCTCCTTTTTAGCAGGTGTAGTCCTCTCTTGTAAAGTTTCTCCATAAGATTGAGTTATTCTATCTAAAACAATAGCTAATAGAACTATTGCAATACCAGCTTCTGCAGCTCTACCTACATTTAATTGTTGTAAGCCTAACAATACCTCATCACCCAAACCTCTTGTTCCTATCATGGATGCAATTACTACCATCGCTAAAGCCATCATAGTACATTGGTTAATGCCTTGCATAATATTTGGTAAAGCTAAAGGTAATTGAACGCCTAATAATTTTTGTTTCTTGCTAGCACCAAACGCATCAGCTGCTTCTATGACTTCTTTATCAACTAACCTTATTCCTAAATCTGTAAGTCTTACAAGAGGTGGGACAGCATAAATAAAAGTTGCAATAATAGCTGGCACAGCCCCTAGTCCAAATAACATTATACCTGGAATTAAGTAGCAAAAACTTGGAATTGTTTGCATTAAATCTAAAACAGGTAAAATTACATTTCTTGTTCTCGCACTTCTTGCCATAGCTATCCCCAATGGAATTCCAGCAATAACACAAAGAAAAATTCCAATTAACATTATTGCAGTTGTTTCAATTGCTTTTTGCCAAAATATTGGGTGAAGAAAACCTATAAAAAATGTACAGAAACCAACAAATACAGTTGTTCCAATTTTTCTCCCGCTCGCAAAATAAGTTAAAACAACTACACCAAGTATTACCAATGGCCACGGCGCTTGAATTAAAAAATTCTTTACAAGCATCAACATATATAAAAGAACATTGTTTATAGCTTCAAATATATAACCATATTTTTCATTTAGTGCTTTAAAACCAACATTAATCCAATTCATTAATGGTAAATCTAACCACTTAGGCCACTTACCTCCAAGCCAAGAAAAATCATTTAATAATTCACTAATATTTTCAGGTTTTCTTTTTGATTGACTGTAACTAGTTATTAATAACCATACGAAAACAAATAACAATCCAACGTTAAAAATTATTTTTTTATTTTTCTTTAGTACTTCCATATGTCGGTTTTAATTAAAGAAAGAGCCCCGAAGGGCTCTCTCATTATATTTTATTTAGTGATTATAATGCTGCAGAAACTTTCTTAGCAACATCAGCTGGTACCCAGTCTTTCCACATAGTTTCCGATTTTAAGAACTCTATTGCAGTAGCTTCCATATCACCACCTGACTCATCTTCATAAAATGCCAACATTTTGTTCACAACAGCTGTTGGTATTGTATATTTTCCAATGAACTCATTTTCTTTTGGATGAGATTTTGCCCATGTTGCAAGAACAGACTTAGTTAAAGCCATATCTCTATATTCACATGCACAAGAAGGTTTGTAAGCGTCTGGACCATTAGCTTTTATGTCTTCAACAACCACAGACATATCATCCCAACATTTTTGATTAAATTTAGGCTCTGTTAATCTTACTAGATCAACTTTACCCATTAAACCAGTTGGTGCCCAGTAGTATGTAAAGATTGGTTTTTTCTTTGCAAATGCACCTGCTATCGCAGCATCTAATGCACCACCTGAACCTGGGTCAAAGTTAGTATAGTATTTATCTAGACCATACTCTTTTTGTTTTACCAAGTTAACAGTGTAGCAAGTCCAACCAGATATACAGCTAGTCATTCTTCCTTTTGAAGGATCTTCCGGATCTTTAAATAGCGCAGCTATTTTTGGATCTTTCATATCTTCAACAGACTTTAAATTGTATTTATCAGCAGTAGCTTTATCTACGTAGAATGCTTGCTGAGAGTCTGGTGTATTTGTACCCATATGGATAATTGTACCTGCTTCTTCGTGAGGCTTATAATTACCAATAATATTGTCATACCAAACTTCAGTAATAACATCTAATTGACCGTCATAATGAGCGGCCATTATTGGAGTAGTACTTCCTTTTGTAACAGAAACTTCACATCCATATCCTTTTTCAAGAATAAATGTAGTTATTGCTGTATGAATGTTAGCACTAGACCAATCAAAGTCTCCCAATCTAGCTTTGCATTTTGCGTTTGCAGATGTAGTAAACACCGCAAGCATAGATGCTAAAACAGTTGTTAGGAGAATATTCTTAAGATTTCTCATATGTTCCCTCCATATAAAAGTTATATAACAAAGAGCATTAGACATTGATTTATAAAAAAGTTCAAGATAACCTTTTATAATTCAACTATTAATTGAATTGAAAATTTTATGAGTTTTATTAAGAATTGAAGATATTTGCATGAGTGAAAATTTTTATATTAAGAATGTATCAAAGAATGGAACTTCTTTAGAAGTTGAATGGAATGATGGAATTAAAAGTCAATTTAATTATATGTGGTTAAGAGATAATTGTCCAACAGCTCACGATCCAGACTCAAGACATAGAATGTTTAGCATTTTAAATGTCTCTGAAAAATTAAGTGCAAAAAATTTAAATATAAACAAAGATGGAAAATTGGAAGTAGAGTGGAGTGAGGGCAATCATACAAGTTACTATGATCCTAATTGGTTAAGAGAAAACTGTTATACAATAAAGAATAACAAGAAATATGTTTCTCCATATGATTTATGGGATTGCTCACTTGAAAAAAATTTAGAGACAATAATTATAAATCATAATGAAATAATGGAAACTAATGATGGTTTAATTAAATGGTTAGAACTTTTGCATCATAAGGGAATAGCAATAATTAAAAACGCTCCAACAGACGAAAAGTCTGCTTTACCTGTTTTAAATAAAATAAGCCATACTAGAGAAACTTTTTTTAAAACACCATTTGAAGTAATTAATATTCCAAAACCAAATAATTCAGCATATACAGCTCACGCATTAAGAAATCATATGGATTTACCTTGGTTTGAAAATCCTCCAGGATATCAGTTTTTACATTGTTTAGTTAATTCTGCTAAAGGAGGAGACTCTTCAGCTGTAGATGCATTTGCGGTAGCAGATTATTTGAGAAAAAATGAAAAAGAAATTTTTGATATACTTGTTAATGTACCTCTTAAATTTAGAGATAAAGATTATACCCAAGAGGCGATAAGAAGCGTTTATGGTACAGCAATATCTTTAACAAAGGATGGAGATTATAATGATATTAGATACAGTATTGCAACACTAGATACTCTTGATTGTCACCCAGATATAATGGAAAAAGTATATAAAGCACACCACAGATTTGGAAATTTATTACACGACAGTAAATTTCAAATTAATTTTAGACTAGAGCCAGGTGATATTTTTTGCTTTAATAACAGAAGATTGCTTCACGGCAGAACAGAATTTGATCCAAATTCAGGTAATAGACATTTACAGGGCTATTATATGGATAGAGATGAAATTATCGGAAGACTTAATTATTTGAAAAATTTATAAATTTTCAAAAATAAGATTACTGTTTGAATATTTCTTAAAATCCTTTTTATTTTTAATTGTATAAAAATATTTTTCTTTTTTAATTTTATTTATTTCACAACTCTTTAGAAAATACTTATCTAAAATTAAACAATTGACATCTTTATTTTTAGATTTTTTTGTTATTATTTTAATACTAGTTGATGGAGAATATGAAAGTCCAACTTTTGTTTTTCTTTTTATTTTTATTATCCTATAAATATTTTTTTCTTTAAAAGAAATAAATACACATTTCTTATATTTTTTAGTCTCATATAATAATTTTCTTAATAGTTTATTTGAGAAAAGTGGTTTAATTTCTATAAATAAATCAAATTTATTTTTTGAAAGTTTCAATAAATCTTTTAGTAGTGGTATTGGATTTTTTTTAGTTAAGTTGAGTATTTCGGTATAATTTAAGTTTTTTATACTTTTGTTGATTTTATGAATTCTTTTTAAAGTAAAGTCATGAAAACAAACAAACTCACCATCTTTTGTGGCATGAATATCTGTTTCAATTCCGTAGCCTTTTTTAAATGAAGTTTTAAATGAATTTAGTAAGTTTTCTTTATAATTTTTGTTTACAATACCTCTATGTATTAAATGCATTATGATTTAATAAGGTTATTTCCAGCCTGTTACTGTTTTTACTTCTAAATATTCTTCTAAACCCCAAACTCCACCTTCACGTCCGTTACCTGATTGTCTATACCCACCAAATGGCGTTCCTGGATCAGCTCCTTTTCCATTAATATAAACGCAACCTGATCTAAGTTCTTTTGCAACCCTATGAGCTTTCTCTTTATTTTCTGTTTGTAGATAATTTCCTAAACCATATGAAGTGTCATTAACAATTTTAATTGCTTCCTCCTCTTTTTCGAAAGGAATAATTGATAAGACAGGCCCAAAGATTTCTTCTTTTGCAATTCTCATATCATTTGTAACATCAGTAAAGATTGTTGGTTTAATGAAATATCCTTTATTTAACCCATTTGGTCTATCAGGTCCTCCTGCTGCTAAAGTTGCTCCTTCTGATATACCGCTTTCAATTAAATTAATTATTTTATCGTATTGAGTTTTTGAAATAACCGGACCTATGTGATCACCTTTCTTTGAACCTACATCTACTTTAATTTTATTTGCTTCATCCACTGCTTCATCTACAGCTCTTTGATAAATTGATTTCTCAACAAGCATTCTAGTTGGTGCATCGCATGATTGACCAGAATTGCTCATCACATTTCTAATTCCATCTCTTACAGCGTTTGGATAAGAGTCTGCAAAAACTATATTTCCACCTTTTCCTCCAAGCTCTAAGCAAACTCTTTTAATTGTTTCGGCGGCATTTTTAGAAATTAATTTTCCTGCTCTAGTTGATCCTGTAAATGAAACCATATCAATATTAGGATGACCTGAAATATGAGTGCCAACTCCAGCACCATCTCCGTTAATTAAATTAAAAACACCCGCAGGAAAGCCAGCTTCATCGATCATTTCAGCAAACAGCATTCCTGATATAGGAGCAATTTCTGAAGGTTTTAAAATCATTGTACATCCAGTTGCAAGTGCAGGAACAACCTTTAATGCAATTTGATTAATAGGCCAGTTCCATGGCGTGATTAATCCACAAACACCTATTGGTTCATAACAAATATGATTACTTGATTTAGAGTCAAAATGTTCATCGAAATTAAATTCTTTTAATCTTAAAATGAAATCCTCTAAATGAGCTTGGCCTGATCCTGTTTGCACCTCTGTAGCCCAATCCATTGGTGCACCCATTTCATCCGAAATAGCTTTTGCCATTTCATTAAATCTTTTTTTATAAACCTCTAATAGCTTTTCTAATAGTTTTAGTCTTTCTTCTTTTGATGTTTTTTTCCAACTTTCAAAAGCAGTTTTT
>CACJMW010000004.1 GCA_902594655.1 uncultured Pelagibacteraceae bacterium | reverse complement strand
TGGAATTGGTTTCAAAGAAATTTGGGAAGTAAATGAAAAAAATCATGAAGAGGGTTTAGTAATGCATACTGCAGGTTGGCCATTAGATAAAAATACTTATGGTGGAAGCTTTGTATATCATGCTCAAAATAAACAAGTATATCTTGGTTACGTTATTGGATTAGATTATCAAAATCCTCATTTATCTCCTTTTGATGAGTTTCAAAGATTTAAAACTCATACTGCAATTAAAAAAATGTTAGAGGGAGGAAAAAGAATATCCTATGGTGCGAGAGCCCTTATTGAGGGTGGTCTTCAAAGTTTACCTAAAATGTATATGCCTGGTGCATTGCTTGTCGGCTGTGATGCTGGAACTTTAAACATGCCTAAAATTAAAGGTTCTCACACTGCTATGAAAAGTGGAATGATTGCAGCTGAAGCGATAATTGATCACATTAGAGAGAGTAAAAACCTTTCTGTTTATGAGGAAAAATTTAATAATTCTTGGGTTTATAAAGAACTCCACGAGGCTAGAAACGTTAAGCCAAGTTTTAGTTGGGGTTTAATATTAGGAATTATATTTACCGGCATTGACCAAATTTTATTTAGAGGAAAACTTCCATTTACATTAAGACATAAGCATGCTGATCATGAAACTTTAAAAATGGCAGATAAAATGCCTAAAATTGATTATCCGAAACCAGACAATATTATAACATTCGATAAAACAAGTTCTGTGTATTTGACAGGGACCAATCACACTGACAATCAGCCAGTACATTTAAAATTAAAAGATCCTGAACTTCCTATAAAATATACTTTAGATAAATATGATGAACCTGCTCAAAGATATTGTCCCGCAGGAGTTTATGAAGTTCAGTATGAAAATGATTTACCAAAATTTGTAATTAATTCTCAAAATTGTATTCATTGTAAAACATGTGATATTAAAGAGCCTTCCCAAAATATTACTTGGGTTACGCCGGAAGGTGGAGGCGGACCTAAATATGGAAATATGTAGATTAAGATAAATCTATTGCGTGTTTTTTTAAAATTTCTATTGGAATTAGCTTTAATGTTTTCTCATGAGTTTTTTTTAAATAAATTGGACAACCTTTACCAGCCTCAACAGCTTTAGCATACCAACCAGCACACACGCACCAACTGTCTCCGTCTTTTAATCCAGGAAATCCGAAATTTGGGTGAGGTGTAATTAAATCATTGCCAGCTTCTTTAAGCCATTCTAAAAAATCTGTATTTACTTTAGCACATACTGTATGAACACCGTTGTCATTATTGTCTGTGTTACAACAACCATCTCTATACCAGCCTGTAACTGGGTTCATAGAGCATTCTTCAAGGTCTTCACCTAATACATTTTTTTGTTTATCAGCCATTTAAAATTTTTTTTGTTTTAATATCTAAATCAATATTGAAAGAAAAAGATCTTCTTTCACCATCCACATTAAATGGATATGCGGTATGCATTAAATTATTTGGAAAGATTATCATATCACCAGTTTTAGGTATATGGTTATGGATACTGTTAGTTAAATATGTTTTAGCACCATTAATGAAATCAATTGTTCCATTTGTTTTTAAATTTTTTTTTGATTTTGTTAAATTTTTAGGAACCATTAAATAACCTACTGCTGAAACATATCCATCATGAAAGTGCACTGGATTATATTCATTTTTAAACTGTCTGACTACCCAAAGATTCTTAATAAGAAATTTTTTCGGCTTTATATTAATTGATTTTTTTAAATAACTTGAAACTTGTTTTGTAATAAATTTTTTTAAGTATTTATTAATAAATTTTTTTGAAATCTGGATTTCTTGATAAACTTGACCAACAACTTTTTTTGAATAATCGCTTTTTTTGGTTTTTAGTTTGCTTTCAACAATCTTATCAACTTCTTTATTTAATAAAGATATAATTTTTGATGGAATTTTTATTTGTCCCAATTTGGGACCAAAAGGATTTAGTATTTTCATTTAAATTTTAGTTGGATTTGGCTGACCTTTATAAATCTTATCAGGGTCAAATTTTTTCTCTTTTTCTTCAAATTTCATTTTAATTTGTCTTGCGTTATCTATTTTACCTAAAGGTACAGATCTATAGAAACATGATTTATATCCAACATGACAACTTGACCCTTTGCCTATATCAACTGTAAGCCACACCGCGTCTTGATCATCATCAATTCTCACTTCTTTCACCTTTTGAATAAAACCACTAGTTTTCCCTTTGTGCCAAATTGATTTTCTAGATCTGCTCCAGTAATGCGCTTCTTTTGTTTCTAATGTTAATTTTAAAGCTTCAACATTCATGTAACCATGCATCAATATTTCTTTTGTATTGAAACATGTAGTTATAACAGGAATTAAACCATCATTATCAAACTTAGGCGACAAAAAGTCTCCCTCTTCAATTTCATAAACATTCTCTCTTTTTTTAAACATAGTGGCTGTTATGTAGCATATTTATAGTTATATTAAATATTTAAAAAAATTTAATAATTATATATAAGAACGTTTTATGAAATTAGTAAAAGATACTGTTAAAGATATTAACCAAAAAGTTACAGATAAAGAGGCTGAAGAAGCGTTTATCAAAATCTTAAATTGGATGGGGGAGGATCCTGGTAGAGAAGGTCTTCTCGAAACTCCTAAAAGAGTTATTAAAGCATTTAAAGAATACTTTAAAGGTTACAACGAGGACCCAAAAAAAGTATTAGAAAAAACTTTTGGAGATGTTGAAGGTTATGACGATATGGTCATTCAAAAAAATATCTCTGTGTTCAGCCATTGTGAACACCACATGGCACCAATCATTGGGGTTGCTCATGTAGCTTATATTCCAAAAGATAGAGTTGTAGGTTTAAGCAAACTTGCAAGAGTAGTTGAAATTTTTTCAAAACGACTACAAACACAAGAAAGACTAACTATGCAAATCGCAACAACATTAATGGAAGCGCTAGATGCAAAAGGAGTAGCTGTTTCCATTGATTCAACTCATCAGTGTATGACTATGAGAGGTATTAAAAAGGAACAAGCAACAACAGTTACTAATTATTATTTAGGTCAATTTAAAGAAGATTTAAGTTTTCAAAACAGATATTTAAGATTTATTAGTAAGTAAATCTTCGCTATAAACTTAAGTATGGCGGATAAATTTAAAGCTATAATAGTCAATCAAGAGTCAGAAAATTTTACAAGAGAAGTAAAATCTATTGAGCATAGTTTTTTAAAACATGGAGATGTTTTAGTAAAAGTTGATTATTCAGGAATAAATTTTAAAGATGCACTAATTCTTAAAAATGGTGCAAGATTAGTTAAAGAATTTCCTCATATTCCTGGAATTGATTTTTCGGGGAAAGTTGAAGAAAGTAAGAACGAAAAATTTAAATCTGGCGATGAAGTAATTTTAACAGGATGGAGAGTTGGAGAGATTTATTTTGGAGGTTACTCTCAGTACGCTAAAGTAAATGGAGATTTTTTAGTTAAAAAACCAAAAGAAATAACAACACGTCAGTCTATGATATTAGGAACAGCGGGACTTACTGCTTTACAGTGTGCATTTGTTGCTAAATTAACTAGAGAAGAATTATTATTAGGAGAAAAAGTTCAAGATGTAATTGTTACTGGTGCTTCAGGTGGAGTAGGGAGTATCGCAGTAATGATTTTAAATAAACTGGGATGCAATGTTACTGCGGTAACCAGTAAAGATACTAATCATGAATATTTAAAATCCATAGGTGCAAAAAACTTTATAAATACTAGTGAATTGACCAAAGATCCAAGACCTCTAGACAAAGGTTTGTGGGATGGAGCGGTTGATACAGTTGGTGGTCAAGTATTGGCAAATGTTTTAGCACAGACAAAAGAAACTGGAATAGTTGCTTCTTGTGGTAATGCTGCTGATATCAAACTAAATACTACTGTAATGCCTTTTATAATTAGAGGCGTTAAACTTTGGGGAATTAATTCAGTAAATATATCCACAATTAGAAGAAATTTTTTGTGGAATGAAGCATCAAAATTAATTGATTTTGATATATTAAATAAATCTATAAAAGAAATAAGTCTAGAAGAAGTTTTAGATATTTACCCAAAAATGTTAAAAGGTGAGACTTCAGGTAGATACATAATTGATGTAAATAAATAATATGGATTGGGACAAACTCAAAATATTTCATGCAGTTGCTGAAGCTGGTAGTTTTACAAGCGCCACTATAAATTTAAATTTAAGTCAATCTGCAATTAGTAGGCAAATTCAGTCCTTAGAAGATGATTTGAAGGTCAAACTCTTTGAAAGACATGCAAGAGGTCTTACATTGACTGAAAATGGAGAATATGTATTTAAAACAGCTCACGAGGTGATTTCAAAACTTAAAGAGGTTGAAACTACTTTAGGTGATAAAAAAACAAAACCATCAGGCAAATTAACAGTTACAACTGTAGTTAGTTTTGGAACAACTTGGCTAACTCCAAGAATTCAAGAATTTATGCAACTAAACCCAGAAATTGAAGTTGAGCTAATTTTTGACGACAAAGAACTAGATTTGAGTACTAGACAAGCAGATATTGGTATTTTCATGAGAAGACCGAAACAACTAAACTATATCCAAAAAAAACTTATTGATATTAATTATCATATATATGGATCTCCAAAATATTTAGAAAAATATGGTTATCCCAAAACTGTAAATGACCTTAATAAACATAGCTTTATTTCATTTGGAAGAGGTGCTCCCTCACCTGTTTATGATCCAGATTGGGCATTAAAACTAGGGATGAAAGATAATAAAAAGAGAAAACCAGTAATGAAGGTGAATAGCGTTTATGGATTATTATTAGCAGTACAAAGTGGAGTAGGGTTAGCTGCTATTCCTGATTATTTAACGGTTAAACAACCAAATATTGTCAAAGTACTGCCAAATGTTGAGGGACCAATAACAGAGGCTCATTTTGTTTACCCTCAATCCCTAAAAAATGTAGCAAGAGTTCAAGCCTTTAGAAACTTTCTATACAGTAAAATTTCCGAGTGGGAATTTTAGATTTATAAGTCAAAACGTCGCAGTTACATTAATGCTATTGATAATCATTATCAATGCGAATAGTTATCATTTTCATACAACTTATGCGGAGAAACGGAGATAAATGAAAAAAATAACAAATTTAGCTTTAATAATTTCATTGTTTATATCAACTTTTGCAATCGCAGCTGAAGTAAATATTTTCAATGCAAGACATTATAAAGCTGATGCTGAACTTTATGGAAAGTTTACAGCGAAAACGGGAATTAAAGTAAATTTAATTAACGGTAAATCAGGTGCATTGGAGAAAAGAATAATTGAAGAAGGTGCAGACTCGTCTGCAGATCTATATATTACAGCTGATGCTGGAAGATGTGGTGCTATGGACTCAAAAGGGGCA
This sequence comes from uncultured Pelagibacteraceae bacterium, assembly GCA_902594655.1. Classification (GTDB taxonomy): domain Bacteria; phylum Pseudomonadota; class Alphaproteobacteria; order Pelagibacterales; family Pelagibacteraceae; genus Pelagibacter. The sequence continues at coordinate 69,326 of CACJMW010000004.1, read as the reverse complement.
CTTCAATCTGGATTAACTTCTGCATCTATCAAAGCAGCTGTTCCAAAAACTTTTAGAACAAATAAGTGGGTTGGAATCGCAAAAAGAGCTAGAATAATTTATTACTCGCCTGAAAGAGTTACTGGTGCTGAATTATCTGGAATGAGTTATGAAGGTCTAGCTGATCCTAAATGGAAAGGTAGATTAGTAATAAGAAAATCTAGCAACATTTACAATAAATCTCTTGTAGCTTCATTAATTGCTAATAATGGTAAAAAAGCTGCAGCCGCATGGGCAGAAGGAGTTGTTGCTAACATGGCAAGAACACCAGAGGGCAATGATAGAGCGCAGATTATGGCAGTTGCTGCTGGAGAAGCAGATATTGCTGTAGCAAATACATATTACTTAGCTCTTATGTTGTCAGGTAAAAAGGGTCCAGAACAACAAGAAGCTGCTGGAAAAGTTAAAGCTTTCTTTCCTAATCAAAATGATAGAGGAACACACATGAATGTTAGTTGTGCAGCTTTAGTTAAAGGCGCTCCCAACAAAGCAAACGCTATTGCTCTTGTGGAGTATCTACTAACACCTGAAGCTCAAGAACATTTTACAAATAATACTTTTGAGTTTCCAATGATTGATGGTGTTTCACCAAGTCCATTAGTAGTAAACAACTTAGGATTAGATTTCAAACAAGACATGAAAACTAAGTTAGCTTCTTATGGAAAAAATCAAGCTGCTGCAGTAGAAATAATGACAGCTGCTGGATGGAAATAGATGAAAGAAAAAACAAAATTTATTTCTGATATTGATTACAATAAATCTTCCAAGCCGTGTTCTCCATGTGCTGCGGAGTGTAAAAAGATCGATAAAAGAATAAATAAGAGAAAACTTTCAGAAGTTAAAGCTAAGGAGGTTCCGCATATCCTAAAAGTATTTAATTTTTGATTTTCTTAAATAGTGTCCATGTTTAGGCTTCCCCTTTTCATGGACACTAATACTTTCCATGTTTATAAGGCGGATTATAAATTATGAGAATAAACACTTGGTTCATATCTTCTTTTTTAATTTCAACTGTTGTCGTAATTCCAATTCTGACTGTATTTTCAAGTTTTTTTGAGGACACATCAAATTATTTTGAAATTCTAAGAGAAACTTTTTTTTTAGAATATGTATTTAATTCATTATTACTCCTGTTTGGAGTATTATTTCTTACTTTTTTCTTAGGTGTAGGTTCAGCTTATATAGTTTCATTTTATGAGTTTCCTGGAGCAAACTTTTTTAAATGGGCTTTAATTTTATCGTTTGCTGTACCGCCTTATATATACGCATACTCACTTTTTGCTTTTTTTGAAAATTATGGAACAGCATATACAATTCTAAAATATTTATTTGGAGATGGAAATTATAATCAACATATTCCAAAATTTAGTGGAATGTTTGGTCTAATTTTATCAATTTCCTTTTCACTTTTTGCTTATGTTTACATACTTGCAAGATCATCATTTTTGTATCAATCACAAAATTTTATAGAATTAGGTAAAAATCTTGGTTTTTCAAAATTTAAATGTTTTTATTCCATAATTTTACCTGCTGCACGTCCTGCTATTGTTGCAGGATTATCATTGGTAGCGATGGAGACTTTGGCGGAATTTGGTGCTGTAGACTTTTTTTCAGTGAATACTTTAACAACTGGTATTTATAATGCATGGATAGCATTCGATGATTTAGCATTTGCTAACAGAATATCATTTTTTCTTTTACTTTTTATTTTTATATTATTTTTAACTGAAAATTTATCCAGAAAAAAAGCCAGATATCATTTGGACTCAAAAGGAGGATTTAAGAAAAAGGAGAAAAATAAACTGTGTGGATCCAAAGCTTTTTTTGCGTTTTCTTTTTGTTTTGCTTTATTTTTTCTAAGTTTTTTATTTCCATTAAGCCAAATGTTATATTGGACTGTTAAATTTCCAGAAAATTTATTTGATTTAAATATAATGGATTTATTAATAAACACTCTATATTTAGTTTCTTTATCAAGTCTAGTTTTAATTATTTTTGCGTTGATATCTAATTATGGAAATAGAGTTTCTAAACAAAAAATATTAAATGTCATGTCTACATTGTCTATCTCTGGTTACGCAATACCTGGAGTAATTCTTGCCATCGCATTTATAACTTTTGTAGCATGGTTTGATGAAAATATAATTAAAGCATTAGGTTTTTTATCTATTAAAAAAGTATTTATAGGATCAGTTTTAGGTCTCGTATTAGTTTATTTTATAAGATTTTACTCATTGGCATTTAATGGAATAAAGTCAGGATATGAAAAAATGAATATATCTGTTGATGAAAGCGCTTACCTACTTGGATATTCTAAAACTAAAACATTTTTAAACATTCATGTTCCTTATTTAAGAAATTCACTTTTATTTGTAATTATATTGGTTTCATTAGAAATAGTTAGAGAATTACCAATAACTTTAATCTTAAGACCATTTAATTTTGAAACTTTTGCAACTACAGCATACATTTCTGCATCTGAAGATTTATTAGAAGCCGCAGCAGTACCTTCGTTATGTTTGATAATTATTGCTAGTTTCTTTATTTTACTTACCTCAAAATATATTTTAAGAGAGGGAAGTGAATAATTTTTTTGAAATTAACAACACAACATTTAGAATATCTGGTTCAGATAAAGTAAAAAATGTTTCTTTTTCAATTGAGCAAGAGGGAGACATTGTGTGTTTACTTGGTCCTTCTGGCATAGGAAAAACGACAATTCTAAGATCCATTGCTGGTCTAGAAAAAATATCAGAAGGCCAAATAAATCTTAAAGGCAAAACTTTATCTTCAATGGACACGCACATAGATCCAGAACACAGAAAGATTGCGCTTTCATTTCAAGAAAATAGTTTGTTTCCACACTATACGGTAGAAAAGAATATTAAATTGTCTTCAAGAGATAATACCAGAGGAAAAATAAACATTAATGAAATTATAAAAATATTAAATTTAGAAAACATTTTAAATCATTATCCACATCAAATAAGTGCTGGTGAAGCTCAAAGAGCTTCCTTAGCAAGATCATTGAATTCTAATCCAGATTTATTGCTGCTAGATGAACCACTATCAAATGTTGATCAAAGTTTCAAAGAAGAGATACAAGTAAAATTAAAACAGATTCTAAAAAAACTTAAGATTACTACAATTATAGTTACCCATGATTCATACGAAGCTTTTTACTTAGGTGATAAATGTGGTGTTATTTTAGATAAAGAATTAAAACAATTTGATGACCCATATAATGTTTATCATTTTCCAAATTCAGAGGAAGTTGTTAAGTTTTTAAATAGGGGAGTTTTGATACCTGCTAAAGTTACAAGCCCAAAAAGTTTAGAAAATGACGATTTAGGAGTTATCACTGGTAATTTTGTTAATCCTGTTCCAATTGGAACTAATGTTAAATTGCTTTTGCAGCCAGAGGATTTACAACATGATGACAAAAGCAATTTAAAGTTTGACGTTATCGATAAAAAATTTAGAGGAACAAGTTTTATTTATACTTTAAAAACTAACACTAATAATTTATTACCTGTTTTTGTTCATTCTCACCATGTCCATCAACATGACATAAACGATAAATTTGGAATACGAAAGCCTATTCATATAGAACATATTGTTTGTTTTTAATTTGAGTGATAAATAAGAATTATGAGCAATAATATAAACGATATGGATATTGTTATTACCTCTGCATTTAGAACTCCAATTGGATCTTTCCTTGGAAGCTTATCTGGTCATACAGCTGTAGAATTAGGAACAGAGGTTATTAAAAAATGTATTGAACATTCAAAACTTAAAAATAATGAAGTTGATATGGTTTATATGGGTCAAGTTCTGCAAACTGGATCAGGACAAAATCCAGCTAGGCAATCACTGATTAATTCTGGTATTGATAACTCGAAAACTGCTACAACAATTAATCAAGTTTGCGGTTCTGGTCTGGCAGCAATTGCACTAGGTTTTAATTCTTTAAAGTTAAATGATGCAAATATTGTAATTGCAGGTGGACAAGAAAGCATGACAAATTCACCTCATTATCAAGTTTTAAGAAAAGGAGACAAAATTGAAGAGTTAAAAATGAAAGACTCAATGATTATAGACGGATTAGTTGACGTTTATAATAAATATCATATGGGAGTAACAGCAGAAAACGTTGCAGAAAAATATCAAATTACCAGGAAGCAACAAGACGAATTTGCTTTAAATTCTCAAAAGAAAGCTACTGAAGCAATTAAAAATAATAAATTTAAAGATGAAATTGTTCCAATAAATTTAAAAGATGGCAAAATATTTGATACAGATGAATATCCAAAATCAGATACAACAACTGAAGTTCTGGCTACTTTGAAAACAGTATTTAAGAAAGATGGTACAGTAACAGCTGGGAATGCCTCAGGTTTAAATGATGGAGCCGCCGCATTAACTTTAATGAATGCAAAAACTGCAAAAGATAAAAATTTAAAACCTTTAGCTCGAATTGTATCCTGGGCTCAATGTGGTGTTGATCCATCTATAATGGGAACTGGTCCAATTCCTGCATCTAGAGAAGCGCTTAAGAAAGCCGGATGGAATATGGATCAATTAGATTTAATAGAGGCAAATGAAGCATTTGCTGCACAAGCAATTTCAGTAAATAAGGAACTTGGTTTTAACTCTGAAAAAGTAAATGTAAATGGTGGAGCCATTGCACTAGGCCATCCAATTGGTGCATCTGGGGCAAGAGTATTAGTCACGTTATTACATGAAATGAAAAAAAGAAAATCAAAAAAAGGTCTAGCAACACTTTGTATCGGCGGTGGCATGGGTATTGCAATGTGTGTAGAGGCGCTATCTTAATATTTAATTATAAATGACATTTATAGGTCTTGGTTTCATTACTGGGTTCAGTTTAATTTTAGCAATTGGAGCACAAAATATTTTTGTTATTGAGCAAGGTATTAAAAAACAGTTTGTATTTATAGTTTGTTTAATTTGTGCAGTTTCAGACCTACTTTTAATATTTACAGGAATTTTTTTATTTGAATACTTTCAAAATTTTTTTAATCAAACAATTGAACTCATATTCAATTTATTACTTTTGTTATTTCTCTTATATTTTATTATTTCAAAATTTAGGGAAAAACACGAAGAAATTAATTTAGATACAGAAATAGCAAAGATTTCATTTCAAAACGTTGTTTTAAAAACAATAGGTTTTACTTATTTAAATCCACACGTATATTCCGATACTGTATTTTTTTTAGGAAATTTTTCAAAAAACTTTGAATTAACTGATAAAATATATTTTGGAATTGGTGCGTCCACAGCATCATTTATCTTTTTTTACTTGCTAGGTTATGCTTCAAATTATTTTTCTAATTTTCTAAATAACAAAATGTCTTGGAAAATAATAAATTGGATAATAATATTTATTATGTCACTGATTGCATTTTATGTTTTAATGGAAATTTTATGATGGACAGCTATTTAATTTGAAAAACCATATTTTCTTAATCTAACATCACCAGTCCTTGCATGCGCCTCCATACCCTCATATCGGGAAATCCTTGCAGCAGCAGCACCAACCTCTTTAGTAGATTCTTTTGTCATTCTTTGGAAACTTAAAGTTTTTATAAATTTACCAACAAACAATCCACCTGTGTATTTTCCCGCTCCTTTAGTTGGTAGAATATGATTTGTACCTGAGCATTTGTCACCATAAGCAACAGTCGTTTCTTCACCAACAAATAAAGATCCATAGTTAGTAAGTTTTTCATGAAACCATTTTAAATTTTCTGTTTGAACCTCTAAATGCTCTGGTGCATATTCATCACTAACTTTAACAATTTCTTCATCAGTATCACAAAGAATTACTTCTCCATAATCTCTCCATGCTGCTTCCGCACTAGTTCTTGGTATTTCTGGTAGTTTTGCAATTAATTCAGGAACTCTTTTCATAACCTTCTCAGCTAAATTTTTACTAGTTGTAAACAACCAAGCAGGTGAATTATATCCATGTTCTGCTTGTCCAACTAAATCAACCGCAACTATTTCTGGATCAGCATTTTTGTCAGCAATGACTGCAATCTCTGTAGGCCCCGCAAACAAGTCTATTCCAACTTTACCAAATAAAATTCTCTTTGCTTCAGCAACAAATTGATTACCAGGACCTACAATTATATCTGCAGGTGGGTTTTTAAATAAACCATTTGTCATTGCTGCGATTGCAGGAACACCACCTAAGTTTAAAATTACGTCTGCCCCACATAAATTTGCTGTATAAACAATTGTTGGATGTGCGCCAATACCTTCTTTAGGTGGACTACAAGCAATTATATTTTTTACACCTGCAACCTTAGCTGTTGTTACACTCATTACTGCTGATGCAATATGTGCGTAACGTCCTCCTGGTATGTAACATCCAGCAGTATTTACAGGAATGAGTTTTTGACCTGCAAATAAACCTTTAGATAATTCCACTTCAAAATCTTGTCCATAATTTTTAAGTTGAGCTTCTGCAAATTTTCTTACTCTGTCGTAAGAAAATTGAATATCATCCTTAGTTTTTTGTTCTATGTTTTTATTAATTTTTTCTATTGTCTCTTTAGAAACAATTATTTCTCCATCGTATTTATCAAATTTTTTTGTTAGATCTATACAGCCTTTTTCTTTTGTAGTTTCCAATTCTTTTAATAAATTCTGAACAATTAAATTTGTTTTGTTATCATCTGTGGATGAGGTTTTTGGTGATTTTTTTAAATATTCTATTGCCATAATTTTAAGAAGGTTTTTTATATTATAAACTTTAATTAAACAACTAATCTAATGCAACAACTGCCGCAGCGATAGATGCAAGCCTTGCAGGAGCATCGTCTGATCTACTTGTTATGACTACTGGAACTTTTCCACCAACTACAACACCTGCTGCACATGCACCCATAAAATATATCATCATTTTGACCAGAGAATTGCCAGTTTCAACATTTGGAACTAATAATATATCAGCCTGCCCAGCAACATTATTTTTGATTCCTTTAATTGCAGCTGATTTTTTTGAAATCGCATTATCAAATGCCAATGGTCCAAAAACATCCGCGTCTATATTTTCTGAATTTGCAAGTTCTGTTAATTCTTTTGCATCTATAGTTGTTGGTACACTTTCTATCACCTCTTCTGTCGCTGATAAAATTGCAACTTTAGGTCTATTAATTCCAATTCTTTTGGCAAAATTAACTACATTTTTTAATATATGCATTTTAGTTTTAGCGTTGGGAGCTACATTTAGTGCACCATCCGTAATTATAATTGGTTTATCATCTTTTTCTAAAGTCATATGCCAAACATGGCTTAATCTATTTTTATTTATTAACTTATGTTGTCTTTTCAGAATTTCTTTCATTAAAATATCTGTATGAATATGTCCTTTTACGATAATTTTAACTTTATCTTCAGAGGCTAACTTAGCTGCGATTCCTGCAGTATTGTTTTCTACAGGCTCATGAATAATCTCATAACTAGAAATATCCCATTTTAAATCTTCAGCACAATTTTGAATTTGATTTTTGTCTCCAATGAAAATTGGTTCTATTAATTTTTCATTAACAGCATCTAATACAGCAAGCATTGGAAGCGGTTTTCCAGCATTTACGATAGCAGCCTTTACGCCTTTATTACTACCTGCTTTATCTAGTAAATTATTTGGACATACTACTTTTTTATCAGATAACATGGGTTTTCTTATATTTGGTTTTCATATTTCTATAAAGAAATTTTAACAATTTTGTGATATTTAAATCATATGGAAATTGTTACAAAAATAGCTCCATTAGCACTTGCATTGATTATGCTGGGTTTAGGATTAGGGCTTACCTTGCAAGATTTCACAAGAATTTTAAAAACACCAAAAGACTTTTTGGTAGGTTTAATATCTCAATTAATAATTTTACCAATAGTAGCATTTATATTAATAAAATTTCTGGGTACAACACCTGAGATTGCACTTGGAGTAATGATTATTGCTGCAGCACCAGGTGGAATAACTTCTAATATTTTAACTAAATTTGCAAATGGTGATGTAGCTTTATCTATTTCTCTAACAGCAGTAATAAGCATTATCAGTATTGTAACTGTGCCATTAATTGTATTTACATCAGCAGATCTTTTGGGGATTAGTTTTGCATCTGAGAGTATAAATATTACTTCAACCGCATTAAAAATGGCATTGGTAGTTGCTGTACCTGTTATTGTTGGAATGGTAATTAGAAGGTTTGCAGATAATTTTATTTCTTCGAGAACATCTTTAATTAATAAAATTACAGGTTTATTATTTTTAGTAGTGTTTGTAGCTATTTGGGTTGAAGAAAGAGAAAATATTTTTAATTATTTAGCTCAAGCTGGATTAATAGTTTTAAACTTAAATATAGTGATGATGGCAATAGCATATTTTCTTGCAAAAAAATTTGCCACAGGAATTAAACAAGTTAAGTGTATATCTCTAGAATGTGGCCTACAAAACGGAACACTTGCAGTTTTTGTGGCAACAGAAATTTCAAGTGAAATAATTTATATTATTCCTACAGCAGCTTATGCTTTAACTATGTATTTGACTGGATTTATATTTATCTGGTTACTTAGGAAATCTTCCTAAGAATTATTTGATTAAATATTTTTGAAGTAAAATCACTAAATTCATTTAAACATATATTTTGAATATTAATCATTTCATCTTTATATTTACCTTGATCACCAGGATGAATTAATTTGTTTTTATCCATATATAAATGTTTATTAGAAAATAAAGATTTTAACTTTCTAGTTACAGTTGGCCTAGGTATTCCAGTTATATCTGATAGCGACATTGTATTTATTCCTTGTGTTTCTATTTTTTCTATTTCTGCTCTCCAAGTAGAAATATTAATATTAGGATTATTTACATCTACTCTCATTTTATTAGCTCGATGAAGCATTGGAATACACCATATAATAAATTTTTCTGTATCGCTGTTAAAAAATTTTTTCCAATTAAATAACCATGCAAAAATAAACTTATAATAATGATACCATGTATAAGTTAAATTTGATCTCATTGAATTAATAATAGCTTCTTTTTCAATATTTTGATTAATAATACCTTTTTTGTTACAAATTTTGTAAATCAAATAAAAAACGTTTGTTAGGTTTTTCATAGTATTAATTGGCTCAACTATTTTAAATGCCGATTTATCAATTATTAAATGTTTACCTTTTTTTTTGATAACACCTGATCTTTCAAGTTCTGATACTTTTCTTCTAGTAGTTTCTTTTGGAATTCCAAGTGCTTTTGCTATTTCAACAATATTAATTTTATCAATTTCAATATGATTAACAGCATAAAATTCATCGTATGAAACTTTTATGAAGTTCTCATAATAAAAAGTTACATTTTTTCTAAAAAGATAGGACAAAATGGTATATTTATCGGCGTCATTAAATGCTCTGTATGTTCCCGTAATCCACTCACTAAGAAAGGACATATATTCGGGAGCGAAATTAACATAATTCTCAGTTATAATTTGTTTTAAGCCAGCTTTATCTATACCTTTATTAATACTTGGAATTTCATTCATTTTTAACATAACCCATTCTGGTCGATAGTATAATTTTGTCAACCCATTTTGAACATTGGAATTCTTAACAATAGATCAAATTGATGATTAAATTTGATTTATAAAAATGAGTACTGAAACATTAAATAGAACATCTGTGGTTGCTGAAGTTTACCCTCATAAAATTTCTGAGAAAAAAGACTTGTCCCCAAACAAAGTAAATATAGATGTTCTTAAGAAGAGAGTATTCGAAGAAAAAAAAAGAGAGAGATTTCAAAATAGAGTATTGATGGGAATGTTCTGTATCTCACTTGCAATATTAGGATATATCGTTGTTTAATAAGAAACATTATAAACCTTTAAATATACTTTTTTTATCGCTATCTTTGGTAACGCTAGTTTGGTTAGGTTCAGCCTTTATTTAATTCATTAATTTCAGCTAATATATTTTTCGGTATAAAGATCTTTTTTTTTGAATTAATCTTAAATCTTAAAGCTTTATTTTCTCCTGGGTATAAAATTTCTTTTACACCTTTAATTTTTGGCAATTTTTTAATTCTTTTTATATTTTCTTGAATTCTTTTTATATAATTATTCACAAACAAGTTGGGTTTAAAAACTATAAACAGGTGACCTATATTCTGTGGACCAGTAAAATCATCAAAAGGATCTTTTACTTTACCTCCATGATTCGCACCAGTTATAACACCTGATAAAATATCAACCATCCAAGCTAAACCCGAGCCTCTAAATCCAGCTATCGGAAGTTGTAATCCATCCAAAGCTTTTCTTGGATTGGTTGTCGGATTTCCATTTTTATCTAAAGCAACTCCTTGAGGAATTTTTTCTCCAAGTTTTGCAGCTCTTCTAATTTTTCCTCTGTTAATAACTGAAATTGATGTATCTAAAACAAATGGAGCTTTATTACCAGAAGGAGCCGCAAAACAAATTGGATTTGTACCAAATAAAGTTTTTTTTGCGCCATGAGGAGCTATTGCTGGTGGTGCATTTGTAAAACATAAAGCTACAAATCCTTGTTGAGCAGCACGTTCACCATAATACCCAGATAAACCGTAGTGACCACTATTTTTTACAGCAACGAAACCAATTCCTGTTTTTTTAGCATTTTTAATTGCATGTTTAATCCCTAAGTCAGCCCCAATAAAACCAACAGCATTATCAGCATCTATACTAGTTATTGATTGAGAAATTTTTTTAATTTTTATTTTTGGTTTAGGATTAATTACTTTTTTTTTTATTCTATTACAATAAGAGAAAAGTCTAGCTAAACCGTGTGAAGGAGCCCCAACTAATTCAGCATTTATTAAAGCATCAGCACAAACAATAGAATGCTCTTTAGATAATTTAAAATTTAAAAAAATTTTCACAATTAAATTTTTTAAGTCTTTTACTCTCATCTAATCTTTTAGCCAATTCTCAATTAGTTTTATATTGATCAGAGATTTATTAATATCGAATAAATTTAATTTTTCATTGTTACCAGAGAATGCAGATGAAACATTCTTTATTTGGTTAGCGTAAACAGATAAGTTTGTTTTTACATTTTTAATATAAAAATGTTTATTATTTGAAATCTCTAACTGACTATTTTTACCAGGAAGCCAAGGACTATTTATCTTAATACTTCCATTTGAACCTATTATGTTACAAAAATTTTTTAAATTCTTCTTCAAACTTACATGTATTTCACATTCAAATTTATCGTCACAAATCATTGTAGCTTTAGCATCATCATCAACACCAGATAGTGAAAATTGAATATCTTTTTTTTTTATTCGTATATCCTGTGCAAATAGCATTGCAAAACTTATAGGATAACAACCCAAGTCATATATCGCACCTCCTCCAAGTTCTTTACTAAATAGCCGTGAATTAGGATTAAATTTTGCCTCAAAACCAAAGCTGCACTCTATTTTAACTATATTACCTATTTCATTGTTTTGAACTAATTTTAAAACTTCTATAGTTTGAGGATGAGAATAATAGGCTATAGCTTCATAAAAGTTATTTTTAATTTTACTAATTGTCTCGTTAATTTCAATAAGTTCAGTTGATTTCATTGCAACCGGTTTTTCACAAAGGATATTTTTTTTTTGTTTACATACTTTATTTATTAAGCTCACGTGAGTGTTATTCAATGTTGAAATATATATTGAATCTATGGACTCATTATTTATTACTTCATCGTAGGTATTACATTTAAATTCCTTAAAATTTTTCCCAGACTCACTTCCCACAGATATCAATTGTGAATTAGGTACTTCTTTTAAAGCTTCGGCAAAACTTAAGCCCATTCTTCCAAAACCTAAAATACCCCACTTAGCCATTACTTTTAATCAAACCAATTTTTGAAATTTTGTTTATTTGAAATTAAATAATTTGGTAAAAACTTATCCTCGATAGTTTTAAGTTTATATTTTCCATCATATTTATTGCTTTTTCTTAAATCTGCAGAATGATCATAATGAACTATTCTATTTTCAATACTTTCTTTAATGTCATTTATAGTAATACCAGACTCTTCAAATTCATTATGATGTCCAAAATTAGATAGTTTCTCAAATATTTCTTGAGGTGTCTTTACGTTTGTAAAATGCCAACCACCCTCCTTAACAATTTGAAGATTTCTTTGTTTTAATGGAGAAAAGTAGCTGTCTAATCTCCATATTGGATATTTTTTATTTTTCAGGTTTCTCAACCAAGCAAAAGATTTCAAAAACTTTTTTTTACATCCTTTTGTTCCATACCAAGGTATTAAATCGTAGTATAAATTAAATTTGTAATAAAAGAATAATTGTTCAAAGATAAAAATATTATTTCTTGAATTTTTAAAATTTTTTGATTCAAAATTGGGTATTTCATCATTGTCACTTATACAAATTAAATCATCATCATTTGCTTCATTAATTCCTTTAAACATATAGTTGTAAGATTGTTCAACTCTTTTGATGCTGTTTATTCTTTTCTCTCCACTTGAAAGATGCTCTTTTTTAATAATTCCCTCAGGCTCCTCTTCTATAACAATGTAAATAATTTTATTTTTAAATTTTTTAAAATTGTTTATATCAAAATTAAGAGTTTTCTTTCTTCCACTATGTGAATAGACTGACTCAACAATTATAAATTTATGAACGAAAGGATCCAGTATATTCAATCTAACATCTAACATTAAATCTTCCGAATAAAATGTTGTACAATCAAAAATTTTCATTTTTTAAAAGAATTAATATTAATATAAAGTTTTTATTAGCCTTTTCCTCTCCATGGAATTGTTTTATCTATTATTTTTCTCAAAGTTACATCAAACAAAAGACCTAGCATGCCCATTATAAAAATAGTTATCCAAATTACTTCATATTGAAAATATTTTTTTGCAACATTTTCTACAAATCCTATTCCAGTTGTTCCAGCCAAGAACTCAGCTGCAACTAATGTTCCCCAGCACATTCCAACCGCTACTCTTATACCAGTCAGTATTTCTGGTAAAGAATTTGGAAAAATTACATATCTAAGTATCTGTTTTTTTGAAGCACCTAATGAGTGTGCTGCATGTATTTTAGACAGTTGAGTTCCAGAAGCACCAGCCCTAGCCGAAATAATCATAATTGATAGTGAAACCATAAATAATAAAAATACCTTTCCAGTATTATCTATACCTAAAACTGAAATTATTAACGGAGCCCATGCAAGAGGTGGTACCGGTCTATAAAGTTCTATTAAAGGATCAAAGAAACCCTTTGCAAATCTATTCAAACCCATAAATAAACCAAGTGGCACACCTATAATTATCCCAAATATCAATCCAAGAAATACCCTTAAAAAAGAATCCCAAATATGACCATAGGGAACAGGTATTTTAAATAATTTAAAATCTCCAGTTACAATTTTAAGAACCTTACCTTTAAAATTTTGTTTAACAACTCCATCATTAGTATGAATTGGGTATTCTCCTGGAAGAACATCAGCAATCCAATCAGGTAAAATAAATCCAATTATTTTACTAACATCCATCATATCAATCCAAAGCAATGGAATATTTTTGTAACCTACGCTTGGTTTTGACATTAAAATAAATTTGTTGAGTGTATCAGATGGTTTCGGTAGCCATCTTCCAGAACCTTGTTCTGAGCAACTAGTGCCACTTGAAACTATTGTCCCTGCCGGGAATAAAAGGATATCTACTATTCTTAGTCCTCCTTGCTCTGATTTTTGAAGATTATCAAATTCCATAATTGCTTTTTGCATATTATTTAAAGCGTTAGGAGGGTAGATACTTGCAAATTCAATTCTTCTTGTAATTTTTACAATATTTTTAGCATATGTTGATGCCACTTCCTCCGAGTCATCTAAACCAGCTCTATATGCTTTTATTTCATCTTTGATTTGTTTTACTGAATTTTTAAATTGTGGATTATGGTTTCTCAACTTAAAAAATTCTTCATCAATACCTTTAAGTTCTTCTGCGGCAGCATTAAATTTTAAACCTCTATCTGTTGCAGGAACTAATGGAACCTCAAAGGTATTTTCAATAGAACCAGTGCCTGCACTTACAGTTGTGATGCCCCATTCACCTTGTTCTTTAACAGCTTGAAGTCTAATATTTAATTCTTCCTCTGTTTCAAATGGATAATCTGGTTTTTTGAAATTTTCTATCAAAAGATTTATTTTTTCAGTTATTCCCTCTATTTTTTGTTTTGTTTCCATTTCCATTAAATTGTCTTTTGTAAGTAGAGGAATTAATTGACTAGTTTTATTTATAAAGCCAATTAAAACTGTTTTTTGTTGGCTATTTAAATCTTTTGAATTTTTAATTTCATTGGAAATTTTTTGAAGATTTTTATTTTCAATTTTAATTATTGAGGTACTTTTAAATTCTCTTTCCTCTATTGGAAATTGATATTTTAATCCCAAAAGAGATTCATTAATTTTAGCTACCTGACATAATTCATTCGCTGACTTAGGATAAAAACCTTTTGCTATATCCCAAGAATAATATAGCCAAATTAATAAAATGGCACTACTTCCAACGATTACCCAGTGTGTTCCACCTTTTGCTCTTTCGGGGTTACCAAATACAGCATCAACTTTTTCTGTTCTTATTAATTTTCTGCCATAAAGAATACATCCAACAATTGATACAAGAATTAATATCGTGATTATTTGGGTTAACATTTAATTATCTTTCCCCATAATTTCTTCTTCCATGTTCCAAATCATGGACAATATTTCCTCTCTTTTAGAAGAAAATTCTTTATCTTTTTTTATTTCTCTAAGATCCTCTTTAAGTCCCATTTCAGCAAAAGGAAGATTATATTCCTTATGAATTCTACCAGGTCTAGGAGCCATTACATATAATCTTTCTCCAAGTAGCAGAGCTTCTTCTACAGAGTGAGTGATTAAAATAATTGTCTTTCCTGTTTCTTTCCAAATTTTCAAAACTAGTGACTGCATTTTTTCTCTAGTTAGTGCATCAAGTGCCCCCAAAGGCTCATCCATTAAAATTAAATCTGGATCATTAATCAAACATCTGGCAAGAGCTACTCTTTGTTGCATACCGCCAGATAATTGATAAGTAGGAGTGTTACCAAATCCTTTAAGACCAACTATTTCTAACCATTCATCAACCTTTTTTGCAGTTTTAATTGGATCATCTTTTTTCATTCTTAATCCAAAGTTGACATTTTCAGAAACTGTTAACCATTCAAATAAAGCACCTTGTTGAAAAACCATACCTCTATCAACTCCAGGACCATTAATTTCATTATTACCTAACTTAATGGTTCCAGATGTGGGTCTTATAAATCCTGCCGCAATATTTAATAATGTAGTTTTTCCACAACCTGATGGGCCTAAAACAGTTAAAAGTTCACCTTTCTTAATGGTAAAATTTAAATCTTTTAATGCGTGTACTGTTTCTCCTTTTGGAGACTTAAAAATCATATTTAAATTTTGAGAAACAAGATCGCTCATAAAATAACTTTACATTAATTTTTAAATAAAAAAAATAGGCACCAATTAAAAAATTGGCGCCTATTTAATTCTAATTTACCTTCAAATTATAAAGGTAAGAAACTAGTATCTACATTTCCTTTTGGTGTTCCCATACCATCTAGGAATCCTTTAAGATTTCCACTTTCCATAGACTGTTTAGTTTCCTCTGGTGTAAGAAATTTAAAGCCACTTAAAGTTTCTTTCATATCAGCAACTTTCATTTCTGAAGCTTTAGCCATAGCATTCATGTCAGCTTTACCAGCTTTATATCTAGCATTAGCTTCATGAGTTACTTCTATAAAAGTTCTAAGCATTCCAGGGTTTTCTTTCATAAACTTTGTAGTTACTGAAGTGATATCTATACCCAAGATACCAGCATCTCTAGCTTCTTGAACTGAGAGTAATCTAGATCCAATAGCTGTAGCAGCTTTGATTGAATTACCACCAAATAAACATGCCATTACTACATCACCACTAACTAAAGCAGCAGCTCCTTCTTCAGGATCCATTTGAATTACATCCATCTTACTTCTGTCAGCACCGACAACTTTCATACTTTCATCGAAAACATACTCAGCCATTGTTCCAAGTGGAACAGCAACTTTTTTACCTTCTAATTCAGTAGCATTTGCTTTTGTAATTCCAGAAGCATTAGAAGTAACACAAGTTGTTCCTCCCATTCCATATTCCATTGCAATATCTACTAATTTGATTGGTGCTTTAGATTTAACAGCATTAATAAATGGAACTAATCCTTGTGAATAAGAAATATCAATATCTCCTGCTAACATAGCATCAGTCATTGCGCCACCATTAGTGAAGTTAGTCCATTTTACTGGTACACCAAGAGCTTTAGCAAAATTTTTCTTCTGCATATCTTCCAAGTTTGGACTTGGCCATTCTAGAAAGTAGGCAACTCTAACTTCATTTGCAGCAGAATTTGCTACTGAAATATTTAAGCTTAGAGCTACAAAACATCCTAAAAGTAAACTAATTATTTTTTTCATTTGTTCCTCTTTGTTAGTTTATAATTCCGTAAGTTAAAATTAAATTGGAGAAGATGTAAAACAAAAAGTGCTAAATTTAATGCAACCTTAAGTTGCGTCAATTATTTTGGTAGTCAATTATTCCTATATAGTCTAAAGAAATCTTATATAGATTATTTATAAATTAAAATTATGAGCTCAAAACCATCTGTACCTAATTCTTTAAATGAACATTGGATGCCATTTAGCTCCAATAGAGATTTTAAAGCAAACCCAAGATTGATTGTTGAGGCAAAAGGAGTTTACTTAAAAAATCATCAAGGGCAAACTCAAATAGATGCTAGTTCAGGATTGTTTTGTAATCCTTTAGGTCATGGAAGAGAAGAAATTATAAATGCTATTACAAATCAATTAAAAACATTAGATTATGCTCAACCATTCCAACAAGGGTTCGGTGGATCATTTGAATTAGCAACTAGAATTTCAAAACATACCCCAGGAAATTTAAATAGAATGTTTTATACAATCTGTGGATCAACAGCAGTTGAAACAGCAATTAAAATTGCAATTGCTTATCATAGAGCAAGAGGGGATAGTCAAAGATTTAGGTTTGTTGGACGTGAAAGAGGATATCATGGTATGAATATTGGAGCGACATCAGTTGGCGGAATGGTTAATAACGTAAAAACATTTGCAAGTGTTTTGATGCCAGGTGTAGTTCATATGAGACATACACATCTACCTGAACACAAATTTATTTCTGGTCAACCTGAAACAGGAGTTGAACTAGCTGAAGATCTAGAAAGAATTTGTACAAATTTTGGTGCAGAAAATATAGCCGCATGTATTGTTGAACCAATTGCAGGATCGACAGGAACATTAGTTCCACCAAAAGGTTATTTACAAAGATTAAGAGAAATATGTGATAAACATGGGATACTTTTAATTTTTGATGAAGTAATTACAGGCTGGGGTAGAACAGGTTCTCCATTTGCATCTCAAGAGTACGGAGTTACTCCTGACTTAATGACTATGGCCAAAGCAACAACTAACGGCATTAGCCCAATGGGAGTAGTTGCTTGTAAAGAAGAAATCTATGATGCAATTGTTGACAATGCACCCAAAGGTTCAATCGAATTATTTCATGGATATACTTATTCAGGAATTCCAATATCAGTTGCAGCTGCATTAGCCGTTCAAGATATTTTTGAAAAAGATGATATTTTTAATAGAGCAAAAAATTTAGCTCCATATTTCCAAGAAGGTTTATTCTCATTAAAAGATATTGATGTAGTAGATAATATCAGAGGATATGGAATGATGGGTGGTATTGATATTAAAATGGACAAAAAACCTGGTGCAGCAGGTTTTACATGTTTCAAACATTGTTATGAAGCAGGAGTTAATTTTAAAGCAACTGGAGACTGTTTAATAATTGCACCAATGTTTATTTGCGAGAAAAAACATATTGATGAAATTATTGAGAAACTAAGAACAGGAATTACAAATTATTCAAAATCAAAAAAAAATTAGTTCTTAATGAAAATTGGCCTTCCGAAGGAAATAAAACCTCAAGAAAATAGAATTGGCCTTACCCCTGATAGTGTAAAACAACTAACTTCAAACGGTCACGAGGTATTAGTTGAAAATAATGGAGGTTTTGAAGCCGGTTTTGAAAATGAACATTATATTAATGCCGGTGCGAAAATTGTAGATAAAGCGGAAGATATTTTTAACGATGCAGAAATCATTGTTAAAGTAAAAGAACCTTTGTCAAATGAAGTTAAAATGATTAGAGAAAATCAGATAGTGTTTACTTATTTACATTTAGCAGCTGCAAAAGAACTAACTGCAGGATTAGTAAAGAGTAAATCAGTTTGTATAGCTTACGAAACAGTAACAGACAATAACGGTAGACTTCCATTGTTAGCACCAATGAGTGCTGTTGCTGGCAGAATGTCAGTTCAGGCAGGCGCTCATTGTTTGGAGAAAAATCAAAAAGGTAGAGGAATATTGTTAGGAGGAGCTCCAGGCGGTGAACCGGCAAATGTTTTAATTCTTGGTGGGGGAGTTGTAGGAGAAAACGCCGCTACAATAGCCACTGGAATGAAAGCTAAAGTTCATATTGTTGATAAATCTGAGGCAAGACTAAAACAATTAGTTCAAATATTTGGAGATAAAATTATTCCAGAGCAAAGTGACAAAATAGATTTAAATAAATTAGCTGCTGAAGCAGATTTAATAGTTGGAGGGGTTTTAATTCCAGGAGCTGAGGCACCTAAATTAATTACGAAAGAAATGTTAAAATTAATGAAAAGAGGTTCTGTAATAGTTGATGTTGCTATTGATCAAGGTGGTTGTGTTGAAACAAGTAAACCAACTACACATGGAGATCCTACTTATATAGTAGATGATGTAGTACATTATTGTGTAGCAAATATGCCAGGTGGTGTTCCAAGAACTTCAACTTTTGCATTAAATAAAGCAACACTTCCTTATTTAATAAAATTAGCGAATAATGGTTATCAAAAAGCCTTAAGTGAAGATAAAAACTTTTTAGCAGGTTTAAATGTTTGTAAAGGCGAAGTAACATACAAAGCTGTTGCAGATACTTTTGGTTATAATTTTACCTCTGCATCTCAAGTAATTTAAATTTAATGTCTGTTTTAAATGATCCAAATTGTGGATGGATCAATAGTTTACCTAAACGAACTAATATTAAACAATTAAATAAAAATTTAATATGTGATTATTTAATTGTTGGAGCAGGATACACAGGGTTATCAGCCGCAAGACAACTGGCAAATAATTTAAAATCATCAAAAGTAGTTTTAATTGACTCACAGTTAGCAGGAGAGGGTTCAAGCGCGAGAAATTCTGGTTATTTAGTTGATACAACATTAAACGATGGATTTACATCTAGTAGTGATATTGAAAATTATAAAAAAAAAATTAAAATTTACCAAGAAGGCATAAATTCAGTCGAAAGATTTGTTAAAGAATATCAAGTTAACTGCGAATGGAATTCGTGTGGAAAATACTTTGCCTCATCCCAAATATCTGATGAAAAATTAGCTATAAAATTTAGCAATCTATTATCATCTCTTAACTTCGATAATAAAATTTTATACAAAAATAATCTTCAGGAAAAATTAGGAACTTCATTTTATAATGTGGGCGTTTACACGTCTGGAGGAATATTATTGAATCCTGGAAAATTAGTTAGGGCGATGGTTGATACATTGCCCGAGAATGTTGAATTATTTGAAAATACTCACTTAGAAAAATGGGAAATAAATTCTGATAAAATTAATTGTATTTTTAAAAATTACACAATCTCGACGAAAAAAATAATATTTTGTACAAATGGTTTTTTAAAATCTCTAAATGTCAAAAAAAATTATAGTTTTCCTTTAACACTGACGGCAAGTCTAACAAGACCACTAAGTAATAATGAATATGAAAGCATAGGAAGCCCAAAGGAGTGGGGTGTATTACCAATTAGACCAATGGGAGCCACAATAAGAATGACAAAAGATAGAAGAATATTAATAAGAAATACTGCTGATTTAAGTAATCCAAATAATTTTTCTAGTGCACATCTAGAAACTAGAAAAAAGATTCACCTAAAGGGTATAAATAAAAGATTTCCAGGTTTACCAAACAATATAATTGAAAACACTTGGTCGGGTGTAGTTTGTAGAAGTAGAAATGGATCTCAAATTTTTGAAAAAATTAATGACAATGTTTTTGTGGCTGGATGCTACAATGGATCTGGAATTGGAACAGGAACCTTTTTTGGAGAGCAAATAGCTTTAATGGCATCAAATCAAGATTCTGATAAAATTGGTATAATTGAAGATAGAGCAAAACCAACAAAGCTACCAACTGACATATTATTAAATATAGGGGTTTACACTCGCTTATTTTATGAGAGATTAAGAGCTAGAACAGAAATTTAATGAAAAAATATAAATCTATAATTTTTATAATAGTTGCGCTTGCACTTTTATATATAGCTAAGGATAAATATAGTTCATTTAATCTCAGCAAAAGTATTCAAGCTTGTTTAATGGGTCAAAAAAAATTAAATCCTGATTTATCTAGAGAAGAAGCTGAAAAAATTTGTGTAGACTACGTAAATGAACAAGTAAATAAATAATAATATTATAAAGACATTATTTTTGTTTCAATTTTGATTTTCGGAAATCTTTTCTTAAGTTGTTGTTTGAGCAACTTAAAAGATTTTTCATGGACTTTTTTCTCTATATTTAAATTAAATGGTTTTTTTCCCATAATAATTTTTGCGGCACCACAGTCTTGATGATTAAGTACAATTAACTTTTTAATTTTATGTAATCTGATAGAAGTTTCTAGGTTTTGCCAAAATGTTAAATGCCACTTTTTAAACTTGCCTGAAGTAACTCCAATAGCAGCTCCAGCAATAGTAAATGAACTATACTTTCCAGTAAGTTTTTTCTTTTTTAGATAGTTAAAGACTTTTGGCTGAAACCTTGGATCAATACAAGATAGAACCATTGCTTTATAATCTTTTCCCTTTTTTATCATACTTTGTAGTTATACATAGTAACACATTGATTTAAAAATGAATTTGTTAAATAATGTCTATAAATGAAAAATATATTTTTTATAATTTTAATTTTCTTATTTTTAAATTTAAACGCTAATGCAGCATTCTTAAATGTTACAATCGACTATAGCAAAAGCTCAAATTGTAAACTTGATAAACAGATTTTAAAAAATGAGATTTATGATTACAAAGAATTTACTGCAGACCAAATTAATGACAATAAAGAAAGAAAAATAAATATTAAAGCAATCAAATCTCAAGAGCTAAATATAAGTGGTCTATCTGAATTTTTCACTAATGCTCCAAATGGTGCAATTTATGATACTCAAATTTTAAAAGATAATACAATTTTACTTCGAGTTTTAACAAATGATGAAAAGTATTCTGAATCTGTTTTTATTAATAAATCCACAGGTGAGATGCTTCATGAAATTACAACAAATATTGATACACCGAATCAAGGTAAAGAAATTTCCTTTTTTACTTGTGATATGAGATAAAAAATTTTGATAATGATTATCATTATTATTTTTTTTCCAATAAAAAATTTTTTTTTTTGAGAATGATTATCATTCAAACTAAAAATTCTTGAATTAAATTATCAAATTATTATTTATTTCCTATGGATACACAAACGTATAATTGTAAAAAATGTGGTTTAACAATTGCATCAACTTGCTCTAAGTGTGATCGAGTTGTTGATGTAAAAGTTATGGATGATGGTTGTTTAGTACAGGTTACTAAATGTGGAGATTGTGCAAATGTTCCAGTAATAAAAGATATTTGTGCAGTTCAAAATAAGTAGCTAAAGAACAACTAAATCTAATTTTTGTTTACCTAATCTTTCATTACCTTGTTTTGTTACAAGGTAAGTTTCACCGAGGTTCATTGCGAGCTGATTTTCTGAATCCATCAATATCATGTGCAAAAAATAAACATTGCCCGGTTCTATAACATACGGATTACCTGTGTATAACATTGGGACGTCCATCCAATTTGGGGAAAAAGTAGTTCCTAAAGAATAACCACAAGCATTCATTCTTGCTTTATTGTAACCAAGGTCATCAAATGTTTTTGCGTGAATATCAAACACTTCACCAATTTTATTTCCAGGCTTTAATTTACTTTCACAATTTTTTAATGCTTCAATACAAGCTTCGTGCATTTTATAATGCTCAGGATCAGCTTTACCAATCGGAATTGTTCTAAACATTGCAGAATGATAGTGTCTATAGGTGCCAGCCCACTCAATAGTTAATTGATCTGGATTTTTTAAAATTTGTTTTTCTGCTTGATAACGACAGAGTAGGGCGTTCTTTCCTGAACCAATAATAAATTCATTAGCAGGATAATCTCCGCCACCTTCAAATATTACTCTATTCATTTCAGCTAATATTTTTGACTCACTTACACCTACTTTTGCATGCCTCCAAACTTCATCTAAAGCTTTGTCAGCAAGTTCGGCAGCCTTTTTTACATAAACAATTTCTTCTTTTGACTTAACAACTCTTAATTTTGTAATGAGATCTGATTTATCTTCAATAGAACAATAATTATCTAAAGATTTATTGAGTCTTAAGGCATTTCTTCCAGTTAAACCGTAAGCTTCATACTCAACTCCTAATTTTTTTCCTTTAAGATTAAGTTCATCTAAAATAACTTTAAGATCATGAGTTGGATTAGAGCCATCTTTATCAACCCAAATTCTAATATCTTCAATATTAGAAGTATTTTGTGCTTGTCTTAGATCTGGCGCTCTAGTTAATAGAATTGTATTTCCTTTTTGATCCAAAATTAAAGTTTGAAAAAACACATAACCAAAAGTGTCATAACCAGTTAGCCAATACATAGATTCTTGTCTAAACATTAAAAGAGCATCTATATTTTGCTCTTTCATTGAATTTAAAACTTTAGATTTTCTTGATTTAAATTCTTCTTGTGAAAAGTGAAGACCCATGATGTAAATACTATAATTTCAATCAAAAACACATTCAATGGAAATAATATATTTTTTAATTGCAAGTTTCTTAGTTGTTATAGTACCAGGTCCAACTGTAAGTTTAATAATTGCAAACTCATTAAAATCTGGAATGAGAGCTGGAATTTTAAATGTAGTTGGAACTCAAATAGGTTTAATTATATTAATTTTTCTTTTAGCTTTAGGATTTAAAGTAATATCTCCCTTTTTAGAGGATGTAATAAAAGTTTTTAGAATAATTGGTGCAGTTTACTTAATGACATTAGGATATTTAAGTTTTACTTCAAAAACTCTGTCAGATAATTCAGAAAAGTTAAATAAATTTGATAAAAAATTTATACTACAAGGATTAATAGTTATCTTGTCTAATCCTAAAGCTTTTTTATTTCTTGGGGCATTCATTCCTCAGTTCATTGATATTAATCAACCAATTGGAAGTCAGATAATTTATTTTGGAATTTTATTTATGATAGTAGGTGCAATATTTGATGGAATGTATGCAGTTATATTTGGCAAATTTAGAGAAATAATAATTAATAAGTATATAAACACTCTTAATAAATTAGGCGGAACTTTACTATTTTTTGTAGGTCTTTGGTTGTTATTTTATTGATGGATAGCGGACCTATTGATTACAAATCAACAAAGTTAATGTTTTTTCCTTTCATTAACTTTGATATTACTTAACGAATTGACTCCCGTCTATAAACTTAATTTAAAAAGACTTCAAAAAGACTTCACTTGTTATTTAAATTTGTTAATCTTGAAACTCAATGCCAAGAAAGAAAAAAAAGAAAAAAACTAAAGAGAGTAATAATCAACAAGGTGCTAGTTTAGGATTTGAGGCAAAACTATTTTTAGCTGCTGATAAGCTACGTGGTAGCATGGATGCCAGTGAGTATAAACACGTTGCACTTGGACTTATTTTTTTAAAGTATATTTCTGATGCTTTCACTTCAGTTTATGAAAAATTAAAAGCAGATAAAGATGCAGATGAGGAAGATGCTGATGAATATTTAGCAGAACGAACTTTTTGGGTACCTAAAGAAGCACGTTGGTCTCATCTAAAGGATAATGCAAAAAAACCAACAATAGGTAAATTGGTAGATGATGCTATGCTTGCAATTGAAAGATCAAACGCAAGTCTAAAAGGTGTGCTGCCAATAAACTACGCTCGTGAAGCTCTAAACAAAACCATGTTAGGTGAACTGATAGATCTTATTAGTACCATCGGTATGAATGAAGAGGATGATAAATCAAAAGATATATTAGGCCGTGTTTATGAATATTTTTTAGGTGGTTTTGCTGGTGCTGAAGGAAAACGTGGAGGTGAATATTTTACCCCTCGTTCAATTGTAAGAGTTTTAACTGAAATGTTAGAACCCTATAAAGGTCGAGTTTATGATCCTTGCTGTGGTTCAGGTGGAATGTTTGTTCAATCTGAAAAATTTGTAAGAGAACATGGTGGAAGAATTGGTGATATTCGTGTCTACGGACAAGAGATGAATAATACTACATGGCGACTAGCTAAAATGAATATGGCAGTTCGTGGTATTGATGCAGATATTAAATGGAATAATGAAGGTAGTTTTCATAAAGATGAGTTACCTGATTTAAAAGCAGACTTTATCTTAGCAAACCCACCTTTTAATATTAGTGATTGGGGTGGTGACAGATTACGTGAAGACGTACGTTGGAAATATGGAGTACCTCCTGTTGGCAATGCTAATTATGCTTGGCTTCAGCATATTGTTCATCACTTAGCACCAAATGGTACTGCAGGTGTAGTTCTTGCTAATGGTTCAATGTCTTCAAACTCAAAAGGTGAAGGTGATGTTCGTAAAAGTCTTATTGAAAATGATTTGGTTGATTGCATGGTTTCTCTACCAGGAAACTTATTTTACGGCGTAACCATTCCATGTTGCCTTTGGTTTTTTGCAAAAAATAAAAACATGGAAGGTTTTAGAAACCGTAAAGGCGAAGTGCTGTTTATTGATGCTCGAAAACTAGGGACGATGACTGATCGCGTATTACGAGATTTTAGTGCTGAAGATATATTAAAAATATCCGACACCTATCACGCATGGCGCGGTGAAGAACACGCAGTGGCTCGCTGCGGCGAATATGAAAACGATTCTGGCTTCTGTTATTCCGCCAGTTTGGAAGACATTAAAACACATGGCTTTGTTTTGACACCTGGCCGTTTTGTTGGTGCTGAAGATGAGCTAGATGATGGCGTACCTTTTGAAGAGAAGTTTGATGCGTTGAGAGCAAAACTGACTGATCAATTTGAAGAAGGTGAAGAAATCAAAAACAAAATTCTTAAGCATATCTCTGGTTTTGATCATGACTGAAGTTACGTTAAGCGAAATTGGTGAATTTAAAAACGGTGCAAATTTTTCACTTAAAGATTATGGCGATGGTTATCCAATTATCAATAATAAACAATTGTATTCAGGTCGTTACGTTTCGCTCTCCAATTTAGAAAGCTTGAAGAAAAACGTACTGAGGTCGCCCGAAAAGTTATTCCTACTCGACGGAGATATAATGTTCGCAAGATCTTCTGTGAAAGCCGCAGGTGCTGGTCAAGTGGCAATGGTTTGGGATTTAAAGAACAAAATGATTTTTAGCGGTTTCATTATTAGATATCGCATAAAAGACCATTCAGTTGTGGATTGCCATTATATGAACTACTTGCTGCGCTCACCAAAGTATAAAGAAGAATTCGTTAGAATTGCCACTGGAACGGCTATTTTTAACTTAAGCCAATCAGTCTTAGGAAATGTTAAGGTTGCACTTCCATCTTTCACAGAGCAAAAGGCCATTTCATCAGTCTTAGGTGCACTCGACGACAAGATTGATAACAACCGCCGAATGAATGAAACGTTAGAGGAGATGGCACGGACGATCTTCAAAAGCTGGTTTGTGGATTTTGACCCTGTTCATGCTAAGGCCGCTGGTAATGCACCTGCCCATATGAATGCTGAGACTGCCACACTTTTTCCAAGTTCATTTGGTGATAATGGTTTGCCGGCAGGATGGAAAGCATCAAAGTTTGAAGATTTAATAGAATTCAAAAATGGCTATGCATTTAAAAGCAAAGAAATATCAAAAGATTTTAAAACGAATTTTGCTATCTTCAAAATGGGTCACATTAAAGTCGGCGGAGGATTTAATGATAGCTACAAGACAGATTATTTAATTTCTGACGCTTCCCAAAAAATGAAGAAATATATTTTAGAAACAGGCGATGTTCTAATGAGTATGACTGATATGAAAGACAATGTAAGGCTATTGGGTCATACTGCTTTATTCTATGAACAAAATGTCAATTTTTTGGTAAATCAACGTGTTGGTCTCATTAAAGCTAAAAAAGAAATTACAAATTATCCATATATTTATTGTCTTACCAACAATAAAACATTTCTTAATGAAATAAGGAAACGAGCAAATAGTGGTGTGCAGGTAAATCTATCGACGGATGGAATAAAGACAACTCCAACAATTATGCCACCGTTAAGTTTAATGGCTAAATTTGGTTCATTGTCTTATCCTATATTTGAAAGAATATTTAGCTCTTTAAAAGAGAACCAAAGGCTAGCTGAATTACGCGACTTCCTACTCCCAAAACTTATGTCTGGTGAAATCCGTGTGAAAGATGCTGAGCGTGAAGTGGAGGCATCTATATGAATGGAAGATTTACAGAAGACCATGTTGAGCAAGCTTGCTTAAAATGGTTAGAGGAACTTGGTTATTCTATTTTACATGGGCCTGATATATCACCTGATGGTGATAATCCAGAACGTGCAGCATACGATGTATCAATTCTTATTGACCGTTTCAAAAATTCTTTTAAAAAAATCAATTCACATCTCGGTAATGATGCATGTGAGTATGCTTTAAGAAAACTGCAACAATCAGAATTACCAACTCTTGTTGAGGAAAACAGAAGGATTCATCAATTAATTATTGATGGTATTGATGTCGATATTAAACGTGAAGATGGTAGTACCGGTACAGATAAAGCTAAACTAATTGATTTTGAAAACTTTGAAAACAATGATTGGTTGGCAGTCAATCAATACACCGTTATTGAAGGTGGGCAAAACCGAAGACCTGATGTGGTAATATTTATTAATGGTCTACCTATTTCTGTTATTGAACTTAAAAATCCAGCTGATGAAAACGCTACTATAGAAGATGCTTATAACCAGCTTCAAACTTATAAAGATGAAATTGAAGGATTGTTCAGAACAAATGGATTTTTAGTTACATCAGATGGTTTGCAGGCACGTATAGGATCACTTACTGCAAATGAAGAACGTTTTATGGCATGGCGAACTGTTGATGGTGAGAATATTGTATCAAAAGGTGTTCCTGAATTAGAAACTTTGATTAACGGTGTGTTTGATAAGTCACGATTATTATCATTGTTACGTGGCTTTATTGTATTTGAGAATACTGGAAGTGGTATTATTAAAAAATTAGCTGGCTATCATCAATTCCACGCCGTTCATAAAGCTGTTCAATGTACAATTAAAGCAACAGATGAAAGTGGTGATAATCGTGTTGGAGTTATTTGGCATACCCAAGGTTCAGGTAAAAGTTTATTAATGGCGTTTTATGCAGGTGAAGTAATTTCTCATCCAAAAATGGCTAATCCAACTCTAGTTGTTTTAACAGATCGAAATGATTTAGATGATCAATTATTTTCAACATTTGCTGGCTGTAAAGATCTTATAAGACAAACTCCTGTTCAGGCTAATGATAGAGAACATTTAAAAAAACTACTTTCTGTTCCATCAGGAGGTGTGATTTTTACTACAATTCAAAAGTTTTCTCCTGAACAAGGTGAGAGCGAATACCCAAAACTTACAGACAGACGAAACGTTGTTGTTATAGCTGATGAAGCACATCGAAGCCAATATGGTTTTAAAGCAAAAGTAGCAAGTGATAGTGGTGAAGTTTCTTATGGTTTTGCAAAACATCTTCGTGATGCTATTCCAAATGCTTCTTTCATTGGATTTACTGGTACACCGATTGAAAAGACAGATGTTAACACACCTGCGGTATTTGGAGATTACATTGATGTTTATGATATTCAGAGAGGCGTCGAAGATGGAGCAACAGTTCCTATTTATTATGAAAGTAGACTTGCTCGAATTGAATTAGATGAAAAAGAAATTGCTAAAGTAGATGCAGAGATCGAAGAACTTGTTGAAGATAGCGATACTGATGAAGCTGAAAAGAAAAAGGGAAGATGGTCTCGTGTTGAGGCATTGGTTGGTGCAGAAGATAGATTAAAAAAAGTTGCAGATGATTTAATTAAACATTTTGAATCTCGTGTTGAAGCTATGGATGGTAAGGCAATGGTTGTCTGCATGAGCCGCCGTATCTGTATTGCACTTTATGATGCTATTATTGCTATACGACCTGATTGGCATAGTGATGATGATGATAAAGGTAAAATAAAAGTTGTAATGACAGGTTCTGCTTCAGACCCTAAAGATTGGCAACAACACATTGGTAATAAGGCACGACGTGATCTTTTAGCTAAACGAGCTAAGAAAGCTAATGATGAATTAAAAATAGTTCTTGTAAGAGATATGTGGCTTACAGGTTTTGATGCTCCATCTATGCATACAATGTATATAGATAAACCCATGAAAGGTCATGGCTTGATGCAAGCAATAGCTAGAGTAAATAGAGTATTCAAAGATAAACCAGGTGGATTGATAGTTGATTATATTGGTATAGCTCAAAATCTTAAAAATGCTTTGGGTGATTATTCTGATAGAGATAAAAAAGAAACAGGTATCAGCCAAGAAGAGGCTGTAGCTGTAATGTTAGAGAAATATCAAATTGTTAAAGATATGTTCTTTGGTTTTGATTATGTTGCTGGTTTAAAAGGTGAAGCAAAAGATCGTTTATTTGTAATTGCTGGTGCCATGGAATGGATATTGGAGGCACAGAGAAAAGCTTCAGAAAAAACTGAGTCTGAGGAGGAAAAAAAACAAATTCACAGACGATATTCAGATGCTGTATTAAACCTAAGTCAAGCATTCGCACTTGCAGCATCAAGTGATGATGCTAAAAAAATACGTGATGAAGTTGGTTTTTTTCAAGCAATAAGATCTGCTTTAGCAAAAAGCGATGGTAAAAAGAAAAAGACTAGAGAAGATGAATTTGCTGTTCAACAACTTATTAGCAATGCTGTAATTTCAACTGATATTGTTGATATTTTAAAAGCAGCAGGGGTAGAGTCTCAAGATATATCTATTTTATCTGATGATTTCCTTAACGAAATGAAAGGTATTGAGAAAAAAAATCTAGCTCTCGAGGCCTTAAAAAAACTTATCAATGGTGAAATTAAATCTAAGCTAAGCTCACGTGTTGTTAAAACAAAAGCTTTCTCA
Organism: uncultured Pelagibacteraceae bacterium; assembly: GCA_902594655.1. Classification (GTDB taxonomy): domain Bacteria; phylum Pseudomonadota; class Alphaproteobacteria; order Pelagibacterales; family Pelagibacteraceae; genus Pelagibacter. Next base: position 39,738 of record CACJMW010000004.1, on the reverse strand, counting down.
AAAAGATTAGCTGAAGCAATTAATCGTTATCATAACAATGCTCTAACAACAGCACAGGTTATTGAAGAGTTAATTGCACTTGCAAAACAAATTCGAACTGAAATCGAAGAACGAGGAAAGAGCGGCCTAACAGATGACGAAGTAGCTTTTTATGAGGCGTTATCAGAAAACGAGAGTGCAGTTGAAGTGATGGGTAATGAAAAACTCAAACTTATTGCAAAAGAACTTTTTAAATCTATTCATTCTAATGCAACAATTGACTGGCATCATAGCGATATGGCGCGTGCTAAAATTCGTGTAGCAGTTAAAAGAATATTAAAAAGATATGGATATCCACCTGATCTTGAATTAGAGGCTATTCAAACAGTGCTACAACAAGCAGAAGCGTTTTCTGAAAAATGGGCCGCATAGATTATGAATGACAAATCTAAAATTTCACAAAAAGTTTTAAAAGTAGAAAAATCAATTGAAAAAGAAGATAAAATTAAAGTACTTCAAAGTTGGTTTGATAACATAAAAAATTATGCTGGTATATCTGAATATGAAAGAGAATATTTAGTAGATGTGGTTGAAAAAAAGATAAGAGTTAAATTTCCAAATAAAGCAAAAAAAATTTTAGGTGGGAAAAGTGCAAAAGCACAAGAATTATTAGATGAGGTATATAAAACTTTAACTCAAGAGTTTGATTGGTCAAATAACAATGTTGGAAATAAAGTTAAGGTTGGTGGAAGTATGATTAGTGGTAAAGAATTTGTATGTTGGTACATTTCTTACAAAAATGATAATGGATATTCTACTGGATTACACTATCGACAAAAAACGGCAGAAGATGATCCTTATTTGGATGTAGACTATAGAAGAGTTGGAAAAGATTTTGAAAAAGACCGAGAAGTTAAAATATTTCCTGTTCAACTAAAAGATGAAGCAGTTAACCTTTTTAGAGAGTATTTAAAAAAAACGATTATTTAAATAATTAAATGTTCTATTTGGTAAAAAGATATATTTTTAAAATTTCTTAAAGACTTCAAAAAGACTTCACTTAGTTCTATTACCTTCCTTTCTATAGTCTTATCAAACGATTTTTATTTTAAAAAAAATTTAAGTAAAATTTGTTATTGTTGAAAATAAATGAGATTTTAGTGGTGCTCCCGCACGGATTCGAACCGCGGACCTATTGATTACAAATCAGTCAGTACTGACATTGGATCTAATCTTGTTTGAAACCAATTAATTCTAAAATCTAAATGAGGACCCGTTGATCTTCCAGTTGAACCAACAGTACCAATAATATCTCCTTGATTAATTTTATCTCCTACTGAAACTATTACTGTTTCAAGATGTGAATATATTGTTGAAATACCATGGCCATGATCCATGATCACAGTGCCACCTGTGTAATAAAGGTCATCTTCTGCCATTGTAACAACACCTGTTCCTGAAGATTTAATTTTAGTTCCTTGCTTTGCAGCTATATCAATTCCATAATGTGGCCATCTGGGTTTACCATTTAGAATTCTTTGACTTCCATAAACACCACTAATGATACCTTCAACTGGCATAATAAATTGATCTTTAAAAAAAGGTAAATCAGAATTAATAGCTCTTGCTTCACCAATTCTATTATTTTCTGCCTTTATTCTTTGATAAACTTCTTCTGGAGGAGTTACCTTGCTTTCCTCTAAACCATCTATTCTTTGAATATTATATTTTCTTTTAAGAACTTTCTTGATTATTTTTTCTTTTTTGCCATTTATAATTTTTGTAATGGTTACATCAAATTTTCTATCTCGATCAATTCCAAAAACAAAATAACCATCTTCAGAGACTTTTACTTCTTTTTTACCTACAATTATTTTTGACCCTGGCTCTGTTATTCCAATAATAAAATGACCTTGTAAAAACTTACCTTTAAATTCAACTGCAAACGCATTTGTTGAGAATAAAATTGCTACAAAAAGCAATAATTTTTTCATTATTTAGCTGTCCATCCACCATCTACCAATAAGGAAGTGCCTGTAATCATTGATGCAGCATCAGAGGCAAGAAAAACAGTAGCTGAAGCAACTTCTGATAATTCTGCGAACCTTCCTAGCGGAATGTTATTTAATGTTTCTTTTTTGAATTTTTTATTTTTTAAAAATTTTTTTGTCATTGGAGTGACAACGAAAGTTGGGCAAATAGTATTAACTCTAATATTATATTTAGCTAAATCTATGGACATACCTTTAGTTAAACCCTCTAAACCCCACTTGTTCATATTATAGACACTTCTAATTGGACCTCCTACATGACCCATTTGAGAAGACATATTTACTATTGCTCCTCCAATTTTCTTTCTATTTTTTGCTTTGATCATTTTTATTGCGCATAACTGAGCAAGATTGAAAGTTGCTATCGTATTAATTTTTACAAGATATTCCATATTTTTGGTTTTAACTTGAGTAAAATGTTCAGGAATATTATTTCCAGCATTATTTATTAAAATATCTATTTTTGGTTGACTATTAATAATGTTTTTAATTTCATTGTAATTTGTAATATCGCAAACATAAGATTTGCATTTTGACTTTAATTTTTTAATTTTTTTCGAGACTTCATCTAAATCTTTTTTAGTTCTACTAATTATGACTAGATTTGCACCAGCTTCTGCTAAGGCTATGGCGCACGCTCTTCCTAGCCCTTTGCCAGCTCCTGTAACAATAGCTGTTTTATTTTTAAGGTTATATTTTTTTAAATACATTTTTATATAAATAGTTTTATATCAGTATAAATCAAATCAACAGCAACAACCAGTATTGCAATTAGTCCAAGCCAAGCAATCCATTTGTATTTTTTAATCCAACCAGAAATTAAAGTAGCTCCGACAGCCATTATAGCTATTGATAAAAGTAATCCGAATATTAATAAGAAATAATGATCTTTAGCAGCTCCCGCTACACCCAAAACATTATCTAAACTCATTGTAAAATCTGCAATTAAAACAGTTGTAATAGCTTTAAAGAAACTTGAATTATCAACTTTAATATTTTCATGATCTTCGGATTGTTTTTTGATGACATCTATATAAAGTTTGTAAACAATATAAAGTAGCGCCAATCCACCAATAAGTCTTATTCCTTGTATTTGTAAAAGATAAGCAGTTAATAAAGTCAGTATTATTCTTAGTACAACTGCACCACTAATTCCCCAAAATATAATTTTTTTTCTTTGTTCTGGTGGAAACTGAGACGCAACCATACCAATTATAATTGCATTATCTCCAGCTAAAACTAAATCAATTAAAACTATTTGAATAAATATAATGATTTGCTCGGATAACATTATCCGTTCAATATCATATCAGCACCCTTTTCAGCAATCATAATTGTAGGAGCATTAGTATTACCTGAAGTAATATTAGGCATTATTGATGCATCAATAACTCTTAAATTTTGAACTCCTTTTACTTTTAAAGAATCATCAACAACAGCCATATCATCATTACCCATTTTACATGTTCCAACAGGATGAAATATTGTTTGGGTATAATCTGATCCTGCTTTTACTAATTCTTCATCATCAGTGATATGAACTCCTGGCCTATATTCTTCAGGTTCGTATTGTTTAAATGTTTTAGTTTCTAACATTATTTTTCTAACTATTTTAAGACCTTGAGCAGCAACTTTTCGATCTTCATCAGTTGATAGATAATTCATTTTAATTTTTGGATATACTCTACTATCATTGCTAACTATAGTAATCTCCCCTCTGCTTGTAGGTCTAATATTAGCAACGGTTGGTGTTATACCTTCAAAATCATGCATTGGCGTAACGCCCAATATATCTGTGCTTACTGGCGAAACATGAAATTGTAAGTTGGGAGTTGCTCTTGAAGGATCACTTTTTACAAATCCACAAACTTGGCTAGCACCCATCGTTACAGGTCCACTTTGATTAAGCACATACTCAAGCCCCATTAAAAATCTTCCAAATAAACTTTCTACTTTTCTATTTAATGATTTTAAATTTTTTACTTTATAAACTGGCCTAAACATTAAATGGTCTTGCAAATTTTGACCAACACCATTTGATTCATTTACAATTTCTATTCCAAGATTTTTTAGTTTTTGAATATTACCAATTCCAGATACTTGTAAGATTTGTGGAGAGCCAATTGATCCAGCAGATAAAATTATTTCTTTATTTGCAGTTACTGTATTTAACTTATCTCCTATATAATAATTGATACCTATAGCTTTTTTTCCTTCAAAATTTATTTTTTGAACATGTGCGTTAACTTCTATTTTTAAATTTGATCTTTTTTTAACAGGATTTAAATAACCTTTTGCAGCACTACATCTTAATTTTAATCCCATTTTATTAAAACTTGTAGTAAATTGAAAAAAACCTATCCCAAAATTATCTCCAGTATTAAAATCATTTGTTTTTGGTATTCCAAATTCTTCTGCTGCATTTTGAAACTCATCTAATAATTTCAGATTTATTTTTTTGTTAGCAACTGAAATGGGACCTTTGTCATTATGAAACTCACTTTTTCCTAGCTCATTATTTTCCGATTTTAAAAAATAAGGTAAAACATCATCCCAAGCCCAACCTTTGTTACCTAATTGTCTCCAAATATCATAGTCTTCTTTCTGACCTCTAATCCACAAAAGTCCATTTATAGATGAACTTCCTCCTAAAGTTTTACCTCTTGGATATCTTATTGATCTATTATTCATTGATTCATCTGGTTCAGTTTTAAAACACCAATCTACTTTTGGGTTATGCATTGTTTTGAAATAACCAACAGGAATATGTATCCAAGGGTAAGTATCTTTTCCACCTGCCTCAATTAAAAGAACTTTGTTATTTTGATTTGCAGAAAGTCTATTGGCCAGAACACATCCTGCTGATCCCGCGCCTATAATTATGTAATCAAAGTTCTGCATAGTAGAATTGTTCTAATCTAAATTTAATTTATTAACATATTATAATATTATTCTTTAGCATATGCATGATTTGTCGCTTGTAATCAAAGTCTTTTTTTGAGAGGATATGAGTTCATTAATTTAAATTAATATAAGAGGGAAATAATAATGAAAAAAATCTTATCAACGTTATTTGCTGTTACATTAGTTTTTGGATTTATATCTAATGCTAATGCTGCAAAAACACTAAAGTGCCAAACTGTGATAAGTGCAAAAGCAGATGAAGTGGTAATGTTAAAAGACTTTACTGATACTGTTACTGCATTAACAGATGGTTCTTTAAAATTTGAAATTATGCCTGCGGGTACTGTCGTTGGAGTTAAAGAAACTCTTGATGCGGTAGATAAAGGTTTGATCGATTGCGGTTTTGCTTGGACGCACTATTGGTCAGGAGATCACCCAGCTGCCATGCTATTTGGTTCGCCAGTAGCAGGTGGTGGAGTAGGTATTGATAACTTAGCTTTTCTATCATGGTTCCAATACGGTGGTGGTAAAGAGTTATATGATCAATTATGGAAAGAAATGGGAAGAGACATAAAAGGATTTATGCTTCAACCAGTTGGACCAGAAGCTTTAGGTTGGTTTCCAAAACCAATTAAAGATATGGCTGACTTTAGAAAATATAAATTCAGAACTCCTCCAGGAATTCCAGGACAAACATATAAAGACATAGGTATTGCATCTGTTGCTATGGGTGGTGGAGACATTCTTCCAGCATTACAAGCAGGAACTATTGATGCAGCTGAATGGTGTTGTCCAAAACCTGACTTAGTATTTGGTTTCCAAAAAGTTTTGAAACACTACTATTTACAAGGTCTTCACCAAGTAGTCGTAAATGCTGACTTCTATATGACAGGTAAATTATATAATTCTTTAACTGATCATGAGAAAAAATCTTTAGAAGTTGCAGCAAATGCTTCGTTAGCTAAATCTTTAAGCTACAGAATCTATGAAAATGGTAAAGCTCTAAGAGAATTAACTACAAAGCATGGAGTAATTTTAGAGGATACACCTTCTGATTATTTCACAGAATATATGGCTGCTGCAAAAGCAACTTTAAATAAAAATGCAAAAGAAAACGCATTCTTTAATAAAGTTTATACTTCAATGAAAGAATTTGCTGATATAGCAGTTCCTTTCTGGAGTGGTGCTCAAATGTCAAATGCCAAGCTAGGAATGGCTCACGCAGCGACATTGAAGTAAATATAGTCATAAGTTATAAAAAAAGTTATAATAAAGCGGACTTTAATAGTCCGCTTTATTTTTTTAGATCATATGTCAGAGGAACCTACTAAATTAGATATTTCAGATGAAATGATCGCCGAAAGGCGAGGTGACTCCTCTAAAATGCCAGATGATATGCCAAGATGGATGGCATCATTAATAGTAAATATAGATAAGTTTAGCAAATGGACTGGTAATATAGTTTGTTGGATTACATTCCCATTAATTTTAGCAATGACATATGAGGTTCTTGCAAGAAAATTATTTTTAGCTCCAACTATTTGGGCATATGATATTAGTAGATTTTTTTATGGAGCATTATTTATGCTTGGCGCAGGATACGCTCTTTCAAAAGGAATCCACATAAGAGCAGATTTTTTATACAGAAACTTTAAGATTAAAAATCAGGGTTTAATTGATTTTATTTTATACATTCTTTTTTACTTTCCTGGTTTATTAGTATTTCTCTATATGACAACAGGTTTTGTTCAAGAATCAATTATGAGAGGTGAAAGAGGAATGGATACTACCTGGATGCCATATATGTGGCCAATAAAATCTTGTTTGTGGTTTGGAATAATATTTTTATTAATTCAAGGTATTTCTGAATTATTAAAAAGTTACTATGCTATGAGCAAAGGAAAATGGCCAGGTAAAGAATGATTTCACATTTAATTGATCCAGCTATGTTAGGTTTTATTCTTATAGGCGTAATGTTATTTTCAATATTTATTGGTTTCCCAATATCATTTACATTAATTTTCTTAGGATTTGTTTTTGGTTACCTTGGATTTGGTAAATTAGTTTTTTATTTAATGACTTTGCAATTCTCGATGGTCATGACCGAACAAACACTCGCCGCCGTTCCTCTCTTTGTCTTTATGGGGATAATGATGGAACAAGCAGGGTTAATGGAAAGATTGTTTTCTGCGTTTCAGCTAATGTTAGCTAGGGTTAAAGGCTCTTTATATTATGCTGTATTATTTGTTTCTGTTATTTTTGCTGCTGCAACTGGAATTGTTGGAGCTTCAGTAACAATTTTAGGAATAATGGCCGCCAAATCAATGAATAGATCTGGCTATGATGTAAGATTGGCAGCCGGAACAATTACTGCAGGAGGCACCCTAGGAATTTTAATACCACCAAGTATTATGCTTGTAGTCATGGGACCAATTATGGAGATACCTGTAATTGATCTATTTGCAGCTGCAATTCTTCCAGGAATATTGTTAGCAAGTTTATATGCGGCCTATACAACAGTAAGATGCATGATGAATCCTAAACTTGGACCTCCACTGCCCGTTGAAATGAGAGCTGAAAGTATGGGAAAAGTTTGGGTAGAGTTCTTTTTAGGTTTAGTACCTCCAGCAGCTTTAGTGTTTGCTGCGCTAGGAAGTATATTATTCGGATTTGCCACACCAACTGAAGCAGCTGGATGTGGTGCAATGGGAGCCTTATTATTATCTTTAGCATATAAAAAACTTAGTTTTAAAAAACTTCAAGAGGCGTTAGTAAAAACTTTAGAAATTACAGCTTTAATAATGGTTTTAGTTGCAGCTTCTAATTTTTTTGGTGCTGTATTTGCAAGACTTGGTACCCCAATGGTTTTAACTGATTTTCTTCTTTCATTAGAAATGAACAGATACTTAATTTTAGCAATTGTAATGGTGGTGATATTTTTATTAGGCTGGCCTCTAGAGTGGGTACCAATAGTAATGATAATTGTTCCTATAATTTTACCTTTAATTGAAGCATTAGGATTTAATTTAACATGGTTTGCAATTCTAGTTGCTGTTAACCTGCAAACCGCCTGGCTTTCACCGCCAGTCGCTCTTTCGGCCTATTTTTTAAAAGGCGTTGTACCTAGTTGGGATTTAAAAGATATTTACCTTGGTATGATGCAATTTATGGTTCTTCAGGTGATTGGACTAATTATAATAATAGCATTTCCTAAAATTGTATTATGGTTACCAACACTGTTGTATGGACAGTAGTAAATAATTGTTTATTATCTTATAAGTGAGTCAAGAAAAAGCAAATATAAATCTAACTAATTGGGATATTGTTGGCGTAAATCCAAATGATAAAAATTGGACTAGTGGAGATATATTTTGTTTTTGGGCAAACAATATTCAAAGTCTGATAGGTTTTTCATTAATAGCATCACTTTATTTGGTTTATGATTTAAATATCATTATTGTATTAACAGCATGTATCATAGCTGGTTTTTCGGTTGCAATTTTTTCTCATCTAATTGGTCAGCCATCACAGAAATATGGATTACCATTTCCAGTAATTTTAAGAAGCGCATTTGGCATAAATGGAGCTAGATATATTGCTATGCTAAGAGGTATTGTAGGTCTTTGCATGTTTGGTGTACAAACATTTTTTATTTCTAAATCAATTGGATATTTAATTAGAATATTTATTTTTAATATTGATGATACTATTTTAGAAGAAGAGATTTTTCTTATATTTTTAATGGGCATGGATTTAATTGATTGGATAAGTTTTATTTTTGCTTTGATATTGCAATTTTATTTATTTAAACAAGGCCAAAATTTTATAAAGTATATTTTAAATTTCTCAGCTTGGTTTGTGTATACAGGTTTAGCTATTTTTATAATTATACTTGCAGGTGAAAATTCTAAGGAAATAATAAGTGCTTTTAAACTCAGCATTACAATTGAAAATTTTATTTCTAAAGAAAACTTTTTAGCTTTAATTAGTATTACAGGAACATTATTTGCATTTTTTTCAATTGTAATTTTAAATATTGGGGATTTTTCTAGATATGTAAAAAATAGCTCAGAAAATTTTAGAGGCAACTTTTCTATTATAATAAATTTATTAATATTCTCATTTGCATCTGTTTTTATAGTATTAGGAGCGGATATAGTGATGGCCAAACAACTTTTGGAAGTTGAACAGCTACTTACCAATCCAACAGATATTATTGGAAAGATAGATAATAGTTATTTAACTGTTATTGCAATTATGTTTATACTGATTGCTTCGGGATCATCAAATCTAATAGCAAATTATATTCCAGCTCAAAATACATTATTAAATTTTTTTCCAAAAAGTTTTAATAAGTCAAGCGCAGGTTTATTAATTATTATACTTGGTTTATTTTTTGGTGGATTATGGCTGCCAATTTTAAGTCAATCAGGAGCCTTATCAATTATCGATACATTCGGATCATTTTTTGGACCCATAGCTGGAATAATTATTGCTGACTATTATCTAATTAAAAATAAAGAATATATTTCAAAAGATATATTTTCTGATTTAAAAAGTGGTACTTATTTTTACAGCAGTGGTTGGCACATAAAAGGCTTATATTCAATGATTATAGGTTTTATATTTGCTGCATCAACTATTTGGAATGCGGATCTAAGATTTTTACAAAGTTTTGCGTGGTTGATTGGTGCTTTAGTGTCTTATCTTACATATTATTTATTAGCGAGTGATTAAATGGATAATATTTTATTCAATTTTAAAAATAAGACAGCAGTGATCACAGGAGGTGCACAAGGATTTGGTTTAGATATTACAAAAAGATTTTTAAAATCTGGAGCTAAAGTTATAATTTGGGACATAGATCCAAAGATGGTTGAAAAATCAGTAAAGGATTTAAATAATCCAAATTTACGTTCAAATATTATTGATGTATCTAATTATAAAGAGGTAGAAAATTGTGTTAAAGAAATAACTAAAAACTCTAACATTGATATATTGATTAATAATGCTGGAATTACTGGTCCAACAGCAACCCTTTGGGAATATGATATTGATTTATGGAAAAAAGTAGTAGATATAAATTTAATGGGTACATTTAATTGTTGTCGAGCAATAGTGCCCAATATGATTAAAAATAACTATGGAAGAATTGTGAACGTTGCTTCAGTTGCTGGAAAAGATGGTAATGCAAATGCCAGTGCTTACAGTGTCGGAAAAGCAGGAGCAATAGGATTAACTAAATCATTAGGTAAAGAATTAGCTGATAAAAATATTGCTGTAAATGCAGTTACGCCAGCAGGTGCAAAAACTCGTATTTTAGATCAAATGACCAAAGAACATGTTCAAAGAATGTTATCAAAAGTCCCAAGGGGTAGATTTTTGGAGGTTGAGGAATTTACATCTCTAGTATGTTGGCTTTCCTCAGAGGAAAATACTTTCTCTACGGCTGCTGTTTTTGATATAAGTGGTGGTCGATCTACCTATTAACTACGTGGTTTTTGTTCAACTACCTTAATTTGGTTCATTTTCGCTCTACTAAATTTTACATCTTTAGACATAAGAGGTGCCAAAATCATTATTGACCAATATATAAGTAGTATAAAAATCGAAATTGTCTTCATATTTATTAAATACTGACCAAAGTTGATTTTTGAATGTTTAAATTTTGTCAAAATAATGTATTAAGAATTTTTTTTAAAATTATGAAAAAATTTTTAAAATTATTGATTTCTTTTTTTCTTATAGCTTGTCCATTGTCAGCTAAAGAGGTTAAAGTTTTCGAGTTTACGAAGGAAGAATTTGGTACTCTGGAATTAAGAAAAGTAAGAGGGGCAGACGCAAAAACACAGTATATTTTAGGTTCAAACGAAAATGGAAATTTTTTAAAAGCAGTTGCTGACAATTCAGCATCTGGACTAGGAAAAGAAATTCAAATAGATCTTAATATAACTCCTTATTTGAATATAACTTGGAAAGTTGAGAAAGATCTGAGAGGAATAGATGAAAGGAGCAAAAAAGGACATGATTATGCAGCTAGAGTGTTCGTTGTTAAAAAAACAGGTGCTACCCCATTATCTAATAGAGCAATGAATTATGTTTTTTCAAGCAATGAAGAGGTAAATGTTTCACACCCAAGCCCTTATACAAAGAAATCAATAGATTTTGTTTTAGCTACTACAAAAGAAAGTTTTAACGAGTGGATAACAGTTAAAGTAAACGTAAAAGAACATTTTAAACAATTTCATGATCTAGATTTAAATGAGATTAATGGAGTGGCCATAATGGCCGATACAGATAATTCAAAATTAAGCTCAATTGCGTATTATCAAAATATTTATTTTTCATCAAATTAATTAATTTTTAATATACTTTTTAAGATACATGCTAAAAAAGGATAATATTACAGCAGCGAAAACATCTTCTAAAGGAGAGGCGGAAGGGTAGCCAAAATTCCACATAATCACTCCAAATAACCAAATAATAAAAACTTTCATATAAAAATTATTTTCAATATAATTAATAATATTAATTATGGCAAAAAAATTTAGTTTCACAGTTAAAGTATATTATGAAGATACAGATTCAGGTGGCGTTGTGTATTATGCTAATTACTTAAAATATCTTGAGCGTGCGAGATCAGAAGCTATTTATACATGTGGTTTTACTAACTCATCTATACTTGAAAAATTTGGAGTCCTGTTAATTGTTAAATCATGCAATATTGAGTATAAGAAACCAGCTAAATTAGAAGAAATACTTGAAATTACTTCAGAAATCAAATCGTTTACTAAAACATCTTTTTTAATGAAACAAACTATATCAAGAGATAATGAAATTATATCAGATGCAGAGGTTCATTTAGTGTCAGTTGATAAAAATGGAAAACCTTCAAAAATACCAGACGATCTTAAGATAAAATTAGAAAATTAATCTAGTTTTTTTACTTTCTGAAATAGTTGTGTCATCATCTTTTCATTAATACGACCAGTATTTACATTTCTAGGGCTAGGATGATAACAACCAACTAAATTAATTCCATTTTTCAACTTAAATGTTTTACCATGTCCAAATTGAACATGTTTAGGAATTTCAAATTTGTCACTGTAAAAAATTTTACATGTATCAAACGCTATTTTTCCTAATGCTACAACTACTTTCAAATTTTTTAAAATTTTAAGTTCATTATTAAAGAATTTGGAACAATTATCTAATTCAACTTTTAAAGGTTTATCTTCAGGAGGTACACATTTAAGGGCAGGAGTAATAAATGCATTTTTAAGTTTTAAACCATCATTTATATGATTTGATGTACTCTGATTTGAAATCTTTGCATTAAATAAACATTTATAAAGAAAATCTGAAGATTTATCTCCGGTGAATACTCTTCCAGTTCTTGTGCCTCCATGAGCGGCTGGAGCTAAACCAACAAAAAGTATTTTTCCTTTTGGATCTCCAAATCCTGTTATAGGCTTTCCCCAATAAACTTCATTTTTAAATTGTTTTCGTTTATTTTTTACGATTTTATCTCTGAATTTGATCAACCTAGGACACGCTCTACATTTTATAATTTTGTTATTTAAAGAATTTAGATTAAGATTCATCTGTGAAATATTTTATTTTAATAATATATTTAATTATATCTATAAATTTTCCAACATCTACTTTTTCAAATGAACAATTAATCCTGAGATTACAATCTGGAGGAAATATAGTCTTTATAAGACATGCACTTGCCCCAGGAAATGGCGATCCGGATAACTTTGATTTAAAAGATTGTAGTACCCAAAGGAATCTTAATGATCAAGGTATAAATCAATCAAAAAAGATAGGAGATTTTTTTAGAAGAAATAATATTCCAATTAATAAAGTTTTATCTAGTGAATGGTGCAGATGTAAAGATACAGCAAGGTATGCTTTTAAAAATTTTATAACTTTCAATGCATTAAATTCCTTTTATGATGAGAAGTTCTATAAATTCAAAGAAAAACAAATCAAAGACTTGAAAAAATTCATAAAAGATTGGGATGGAAAAAAAAACTTAATATTTGTAACACATTACGTTGTTATATTAGAAATGTTAAATATAGGAGTTTCCTCAGGTGAAATAGTAATTGCCAATAAAAATTATAATATTATAGGATCAATAGATAAAAATTAAATAGTAAATATTAATATGAATTAATAGCAGCCTAAATCAATTGATTAGAGTCCGAAACTTATAAATTGATTGAACTTGATTTTTCTTGATTAATTAAATCTACCCCTCTGCAATATTTTGAGAACCTAGCAGAAGTAAAAGGGAAATTCTGGTCCAGAAAATCTTGATCCACTTTAATACCTTTAACTTCAGCAACAATTTCATCATCATTAAAGGCTGGTGAAAATTTATTGTCTTTATAGTATTTCAAATAATTTATATCTTTATCAAGAGTAATTCTAAAATTTTTGTAGCTAAAATAATTTCTATTATAGTTAATTATAATTTGCGGTTTACATAAACCATACTGATAATCGACAATACCTCTATCTAATAAACTTTTAAAATTTTCACATTTTTCACTTTTCTTAAATCTTCCATCTGTAGATGAAATTTTCATCTCAAATAAAAAATTATTATTTTGATTATATTTTCTTAGTCTAATTTTTTTTCTGGGAACAATACCTTCAACAGAATCATGATACATCATAGACATTTCATTATCAAAGTATATCGATGTAATATTTCTTTGCTTATATAGTAATTTAGCACCATTATTTTGAATCCACTTTAGAAAATTATCTTCCTTAGATTTATGTAGTATAAATTTAATTTCTTTTCTAAAGCTCATTTGCTATATTAATATCCGAACCATCTTGAAAATATATTGTTTTAGTATCACAATTTAAATTATTTATGTTAATACTTGCACCATAAAATTCTTGCTTCTTCCTATAGGCAGCAGCACAGAGTTTGGAATTATCAATATAAATTGTATCTATATTTGATATAGAACTATCTTTTGTTGCTACCCCTACTAAAGCATTTTCTATTGATATATCTTTACCTACGAATAAAGAGTTTTCTCCTACTGAAATTGCTTTGTCTCCACAATTTGCTAATTTTAAAATATTTACTACATAATTACCATATGACATATCTAAGCAATCATTTAATGCATCAGACACATTGATATCTTTAATTTCTAATATAGAAAAATCTAAGTCAATGGCATCAACTTTTGAAAAATTAATATTTAATTTTTTTATATCACCGTAAGAATTGATAAAATTAACAGCATCATTACATGATGCATTATCAATAATTAAATTGATATTAGTTATTTTAATATTTGAGAAATTTATACAGCCAGAATAAAAATTATCTGTTTCATAAAAATTTTCTTTCCCTTCAAATTTTATAGTCCAATTTTTTATATTTCCTCCTTTAAAAAGGACTACTTGTTCATTATTAGTTTGAATAAAATGTATCTTTTTTAAATTTTCATCAAGATTGATTTTAATACCACTAGAATATAAAATTTCCGTGTCATCAATAAAAATTTTCTCAAAGAATTTATTTAAAATATCTCTACTATTAAATATAAAGCCATTTCTATAATTTTCTAAATCATTTGATACAAAAATATAATGTACATCTTCTTTTGAAAGCTCATCACTAAATAATTTACTGATCTCATCTAGGCTTAATCTTTCATTTTTACATTCTATTAAGTCAAAATTACAAATTTTAATGTTACTTGGATCATCATCTAAAAATACTATTTTTTTATTTTCATTCCCATTTTTATAAGTTGAATAATATGATTTTTTAGCCACAAATTGTCTTTGACTGATTGGCATTTTGTTGATTTCTTTTAAACGTTCAATTATTTTTTCTTTAACATTTGATAGTAGTTCTAAACTTATGTTTAAACCATTTTCTTTTAATTTTTTTTGAAAATCAGCAATATTCAAATTTTCAACTTTTCTAATTGATGATTTAGACCCTTCTTTTGAATAAATTGTAAAATATTCTATGTCTCGAGAATAAAAGTTTTTATCGCTATCTTTATTTAATATTTCAGTATTTCCATCATAATATATCGGTCTAAATGTTAAATCTATTGGATCAAAATAGTATTTTGCATTTGTAGGCCAAATACCATGGAAGCCTCCAAGAGAAATCAATAGAGCTTGATATTCATTGAACTCTTTTTTAGATTTTTCATCTTGGTCTACTAAATTATTAATATTAAAATGTGTTGAGGATTCTTCCAATATTGTTTCATTAAACTTTGTTAAAGCCATAGTGGTTTTTTTTATATTAAATAAATTTTTAATCGCCCAATTTTGATTACTAATTCTTCCTTGAATTAATGTTGTATCGATATAATTTGTTTTATCATTAGGCCACAAAAACCTATGACTAGCCTCTATAATAGGGCCTTCAGTAAGATTGTTAAATTCTAACATCTCTTTACTTACTTTTTCCTGAAAAATATATTTATTTTCTTTTCCATTTACTATGGCTTTTACATACTTTGTGCGCGGAGCCAAAAAACCTAATTGATTAAATAATTCGCTTGTAAAAATCTCATTATCACCATTTCTAGTTTCGGGTATAAATAAGATGAATCTAGTTATAGAGTCAATATTTTCGTCAGTTAGTCTTACATGTAAACTTGTATAAGGATCTCCATTGATAGAAAACTTTTGGTGATCTTTACCATCTCCATGAATTCTTATTCTTGCATTAAATTTACACTCCATGTCTTCCTTAAAATTAATTATAATTTTTGATTTATAATTATTTTTAAATCTTTCAGGAGTATTTATTCCATGCCATGTGATTGCTCTAAATAAGTTCTTATACCATTTATTTTGATCGTTTACCTCAATTCTTATAAAATTTAAATGTTCAAGTAAAATTTTATGATTTGTAAAATTTTTGTTATGTTTTTTACAAAAGTCACTTTTATTGTCTATAATTTCAGGAAAATACTTATTCTCAATTTTTGCAAAAGAGTAGTTAGATAAAAAAAATAAAAATAGTATAATGTAACAATTTTTGATAATGTTAATTTTAAAAAACGCTTTCAATCCTTGTAATGCTTTGATCATTTTTAATCATATTTTCAATATTGTTTATATCTGACTTTTTAGATGCAGAAAGTTTGTAATAAAATTTGTTATTTTCTTTAATGTAAATCTTTTGAATCAAAAATTCATTATTTTCCAAAATTGATATTTTTTGATTTGACTCAATTTCAAGTGCGTATAAGTGGGTTCCTTCTGAGAAAGACAGATGGTGAATTTTTTTTCCTTTTTTTTCATAAAATTGATCTATTAAATATACGAACACAATTGTTGATAAAATTATAATTTCGAAATACGCTGCATAAAAAATATTTACTGTAGCAATTATTCCGAGTGAAATTAAAGCAAAATAAATTACTAATTCAAATGTATTTTTTACAGGATTTCTAAATCTAACAATTGATAGAGCGCCCACCAAACCTAAAGATAAAGCAATATTTGATTTTATAGAGTCAGTAATTCCACAAGTTATCATTGGTAGCAGAATAAACGTTAACGTATGATGATATGTTGATAGCCACTTTTGGTTAGTTTTTTCTAAAAATAATTTTATTAGGAATCCAAAAAAACCACTAGCCAATATTTTTACAATAAATTTATTTGTTATTAAAAATTCTACCATTGGCTTTCTTATAATTTAATTTCAATATTTACACAATTTTATAAATTCTTATTTGAAATAAAAAAAAAAGTGATATATATCAACAATAATTTAATGGCGGGGTAGCTCAGTTGGTTAGAGCGCGGGACTCATAAGCCCGAGGTCAGTGGTTCGATCCCACTTCCCGCTACCAAAAAATTTTTTTATAAAACAAAACGCTTATTAGTTAAAATTCTTCTTAATTTATTTATATTCATTGATGTATTAATCTTTAGCAATTTTGACTTTTTTATAAATTTTTTTGCTTTAATTTTAGGATTACTCCGTCTTGCAAATTTATATACTGTTCTTATTTTTCCACCTACATTGAGTATTCCTTTATATTTAAACAATTTAGGTAAAAATTTTGCAACTTGATCGTGGTAAATAAAATTTGTTTTAAGATTTGAAAAGGCAGATTTATGAATAAATGGCCTTTCTGTCATACACACTCTTAAAATTAAAGAATTTTTATACATCATTACCGCACATTCCCCACCAAGTTTCGACCAAGCGTAATTATTAATTGGATTTAAATTTGAAGTTTCTTTGTAATTACCTTTAACACCGGGGTAAACATAATTTGTAGAGATATATATAATTTTAATTTTCTTTTTATAACATTCATTTACTAAATTGGATGTTCCAATTATATTTGTAGAAATACTCTTACTGATATTATTTTCATGTAAATCCATAGGTCTAGATAGAGCAGCCGCATGGACTACTAAATTAATTTTTTTTTTATTGAAATAATTTTCTACAGATTTTTTATTAGTAATATTTAATTGTTTTTTAGAAGGATATAAATAATTCGATTCTTTATTTATTTTTTTAAAAACAGATCCAAATCTTCCACTAGAGCCAGTAAATAATATTTTTTTATATTTCAACATGTGAAATCCATTTAATTTTTTTTTTAATTTTATTTTCTTTTTTAAAAATCTCTTTTTTATGATTCCATGCAAACAAATACGCAACATCTGGAACGTTATTGTAAAAAAAATTCATTGTTTTTATAGGTATATGCATTCCAGGTGAATATTTGCCAATCTTTTCTTTAGTAGTATCACAAATGAAGTCAATTTGCGTATTTCCAATATTACAGTAATTTAAAACAGTAGTACTTTTTGAGGTAGCAGCATAACCAGCAATTTTTTTATTTTGAGATTTTAATAATTTAATTTTTTTAATTAATTTTCTTTTTGATCTTTCACAATTAATTTTAAATTTCAAACACCCTTTAATAGTATCGATATTATTATTTTTTTCTTTTTTTAAATATTGAAATACTTTTTTTGATATTTTGTACTCTTTTTTTCTTGCAATTACATATCTCATTGATCCACCATGAGTTTGCTGGGGCAAAGTATCGATCAGATCAAATCCAAATAAATTAAAAATTTTTTTTATAGAATGGACAGAAAATATATATATATGCTCATCATATATTTGATCATATGAGGTTTTTTTATACATCGATCCTAAATATGGTTCTTCAAATATAAAAACACCCTTTTTGTTTAACAAAAAATCTATACCTTTAATTAGACTTTTAAGATCAGGTATGTGACAAATAACATTCGCTGCACATATAACATCAACTTTTTGTTTTAAATGGTTTAATTTTTTAACATTTGCATAATTAAAAAACTTATTAATTGTTTTAATTCCTTTTTTTTTCGAAATTTTGGCTACATTTGACGATGGCTCAACACCTGTTAAGTTTATTTTAGTATTTTTAAAATTAGATAAAAAAGTTCCATCATTAGATCCAATTTCAACCAAATTATTTAAATTTTTTCCAAATTTTTTTTTAATCCATGATGCGTACTTTTCAAAATGCATTACCATTCCTTTTGAACTACCGGTAAAAAATGGATAATTTCTATTAAACATTTGTTTAGGTTTTGGATGGTTTAAAAGCTGAAATAAAGAAATCTTTTTTGAAAATCCCACTTTCATTTCATAAAAAAATTCGGTTTTAAAACTTTTTTTTTTTAAAAAACCATTAGCAATTGGCATTTTTCCAAATGACATAAATGGAGTAACTTTTGATCCAGTAATCTTGCAATTCATTTATATATTCCTTAGTAATGATAATGTGTTTCGTATATCTTTTTCTAAATTATTATTTAAATTTAATCCAGCCTCTTTAAGTTTGGAGTTACTAACGTGATAAGATAACTGGTTCATGATTTCCGATTTTATAAATTTTATTTTTAGTTTTTTTTTATGTTTTCTTATTTTATTTATTATTTGATTTACTGTAAAATTTCCTGATAAAGCGTTATAAACTTGATTATTAAATAGATTTTTTTCTATACAAAATTTGAAAATCTTAAATGCATCTGTTAGTGATAAATATGGTCTATACTGATTTAAAGCGGTTGAGTAAACCTGTATGGGTAAATTTAAAACAGCATTTAAGCAAAATTTATTTACAGCCGTGTGAAATCTCATGCCTTTAGATATACCCGCAATAGTGCCAAACCTAAAAGTCACAAACTTTAATTTTTTCTTTTCTTTTTCTAATATTTTTTCTTCTATTAATTTTATGTCAGCATAAGGTGATTGAGGGTTTAAAAATTTTTGTCCCGAGTCTTCATCAACAATATCGGCCTGTTTTCCATAAACACTTGTTGATGAAATATGAATTAATTTAGATTTATTTTTTTTACAAAAATTAATAACATTTCTGAAGCATTCTAAATTATTTTTGTACATTTGTTTTTTTATTCTAAAACTTCCTGCCGCATTAGTTAATGATGCTAAATGAATTACAACTTTTATATTTTTTAAAAAATTCAGACTATTTTTTTTACTTACATCGCAAATAAAAAATTTTAATTTATTTTTCTTTTTTGAATTAAATAATGTATTAATTTTTCCATGTTTAAGATCGTCAACAAGATATACTTTTTTAACTTTATTAATTTTAAAAATATTTTCAGCTATATATGAACCAATATGTCCGCAAGCACCGGTAATTAAAATATTCATTTTGATTTAATTAATTTTAGAAATTTTTTATAGTTTACTATATAATCGCTATATTTATACTCCATATCACAAAAAATCATAATTATACAATTCTTTGTCAAAAATTTGATTTCCAACCAGGTTAATGGTTTTGAAAAAAAACCTTTTTTTAACCGATTGTTTAAAATTATTTTAGATTTAATTTTATTTGTTTGATAATTAATCTGAATACTTCCAGATAGAGCTACTATATATTGTTGACATTTGTAGTGAGCATGTTTTGCTCTAACATATCCTTTATTCCCATAAACTAAAAAAACACGTTTAGCATTAAAAGGAATATCTTTTTTAAAAGAGAAAGGAATAAGGTTGCCACTTTTTTTTTTATATATTTTAAAGTTTTTTTTGTATAACAAAGACATTAATTTGTTTATTTTTTAATATTAGATACATGAATATATTTAATTGGCATAAATACAATAGCAATTTATCTTTGATAAAAAAAATAGTTAAATTTAACAAAAAAAATAAATTCAACTATGTTGAAAGTGGCCTCTATAATCATGTAAGAGATTTGTTTTGTGTTTCTATTATTCTTACATATTTTAAAAAAAATAAAAAAAAAGTGAAAATACTTGATTACGGAAGTAATTTGACTCCATATTCAAATTTGGAAAATAAAATTGATCTAAATAACTACAAGATATCAATTTTTGATCCATTTAATAAAAAAAAAATATCAAGGTATAATAATATTGAAATTTTCAGTGATAAAAAAATTCTTAAAAAAAAATGGGACATAATTAATTTTGGATCTTCGATACAATATTTAGATGACCTAAATATTCTTAATGACATAAATTTTAAAAATACATTAGCAATTTTAATTACACATACACCCTTATCACTTTCCAAAACATATATTGCAAAGCAAAAAAATAGTAAAAATTTAAATCAAAATATTCACTCCTTTCAAAAAGTAGTAAAATATTTTAAAAATCAAAAACTGAACTTAGAATTTAAATCTAGAAATGAAAATAAATATATTTCTGCAAAAACTAAATGTAAAACTTTTTCTATGAATTTATTATTTCTAAAATGAGTATTAAAAAAGACGAACTTACAATTATTCTTGTATCATTTAAATCAAGGAAAAGTATTACTAAAATTATTTCTAAAATTAACAAAAATTTAAATATTATAATTGTAGAAAACTCAAATGATAAATTTATAAAAAATAAATTCTTAAAGAATCGTAAAATAAAAGTTTATTTTCCTAATAAAAATAAAGGTTTTGGTGCGGGATTAAATTTTGGAGTAAAAAAAGCTAAAACCAAATTTGTTTTGTATTTAGATATAGATACTAAAATAACAAATTCACAAATTAATAAATTATATAATCAGGCAAAAAAAACAAAAAATTTTGGAGTCTTAACTGCAAAGATTAAAGGACAAAATTATAAAGATTTGATAATTGGTAGGGATAAAATCACTGGTTTGAGATTTGTAAAATTTAATACAGGTTGTGTAATGATGTTTGATAGATATGTCTTTAATAAAGTTGGTGGTTTTGATGAAAATTTCTTTTTATATTTTGAAGAAGCTGATTTTTATCAAAGATGTAAAAATACTGGTAGAAAAATTTATTTACTTGAAAATATAAATATAGAACACGAAGGAAAAGGATCAATTGATGTTACGCATAAAAATAAATATGAAATTCTAAGAAATTGGCATTATTGCTGGTCAAAATTCTATTATTACAACAAACACAAAAGTTATTTTGTTGGTTTTAGTAAAACATTTCCAAATCTAATTAAATCATTAAAAGGAATTTTTATTAGTATAATTAAACTTAAAATGTTTGAATTTAGATGTCATAAAGCCGAACTTCTTGGAATATTGGCTGCTTACTTCAAACTTAAGTCGTTTTATCGAATTGACTAATGTAATCCATTAAGGATAGTGCGTTTTTATCTTTAGCTGAAATAATTGGTTTTTTTATACCCCAATTGATTTTCAATTTTTTATCATTCCAATTTATAGATTTTTCATATTTTGCATTTCTATAATTAGAACAATAATAAACAACAATATTTTCTTTTCCTAATGCTAAAAAACCATGAGCAAAACCTTCAGGTACATACAAAAACTTTGAGTTATTTTCACTAAGCACAACTTTAAAATGCTTGCCAAATGTTTTTGAATTTCTTCTAATATCTACTACTACGTCTAAAATTTTCCCTTTTATAACAGTGATTAATTTTTCTTGCGCATATTTAGTTTGGAAATGCATTCCTCTAACTACATTTTTTTTAGATGAGGATACAATTGCAAACTTAAGATTTTTACCTATTTTTTTTTCTATATAAAGTTCCCTTAAAAAGCCCCTTTTATCATTAAATCTTTTACTTTCAAAAACAAATAAATTTGAAAATTTAGTTTTTTTTTTAAACATTATGAAAAAATTTCTGATTTCATCAATTTTAATTTAACAAGAATGTAGATTAACATATATTTGAAGTTACCTAATAAATATATTAATCCATTAGAATAATTGCACGAAGTTTTATATCCTTGATAACTAGAAGATATGCTGATCTCTCCATATTTTTTTTTATAGAAACTTGCTTGTAAAATAATTTGAAAAGAAAAAAGATAATTGTCGGAGTTTTTATAAACAGGCACATTCTCACAAAAATTTTTACTATATATTTTGCAACCTGTATGAAATTCAGTAAGCTTGATACCAAATAATTTGCTAGTAAATAAACTCATCATTTTATTAGTAAAATATCTTAAAAAAGGCATGCCATCTTTCAAAAAAGGATTTTTGTTTTTAAATCTAGATCCAATAATTAAATCATAATCATTTTCTATCATCTCTTTAGCTTTAGATACTTCATTTGGTGAATATTGATTGTCAGCATGTATTTCAACCGCATAATCAGCACCATCATTAAATATAGTCTTTAGCGCTTGTTTTAAATTACCACCATGACCTAAATTTTTTTCGTTTTTAATAACTATCCAATCATAATTTTTAGCAATGTCTGCTGAGTTATCTTTTGAGTTATCGTCAAAAAAATAAACTTTATCAAAGTTATCTTTATCTATTCTTTCATATAAATCACCTAAAACAGGAGCACTATTGTATGAAATTACCATTGCATAAACTTTTTTTGATGAAATATTTTTGCTCATACTATTTTACCAAGGTTTATACTGAAATTTAATATTTGAAAAACCTTTTTTAACTTTAATACTTTTGTAAGATCCAAGCAATTTATATATTTCTACTTTATCATTATTAACATATGCCTCCCAGTCTCTATCCCAATTATCAATGTAACTAACCCATCCCATTTGGTCTGTTGTAATATTTATTTCAACATTATTACCGTCATATTTTTCAAGCAAAATTCTATGATTAAAATTAGAGTTTATTTCATATAAGTCACTATCTTTCATGAAGTTTACAATATTTTCGTATTTTATATTTTCTGAAAAAAATATTTTTTTGTACGGTTCAGAATTTCCATAAAATTTCTTTACATAATAAATGTCCGCCTCATCCACTCCTTCTTTAATTTTTCCACCATATCTTTCAAAGTATTTTGTAAAGTTTTTTGCATGAGAATTATAACCATAGTTGTCTGGATAGTTTACGTTAAATCTTTTGTTATCTCTAAAATATTCGTTACCTTTTACTGTATCAATTATTTTTTTTTTGTTAAATGCCATTCTTAATTCATATAATGGATTAGAAGTTTGAATATAATTTGTTTTCCATTTATCAAGTCCCCATTGCAAATTCGAAATAATAAATAACTCTGCAGAAACAGTAAAGATTAACAAAAAAATAAATAATAATTTAAACTTGCGTAAATTAATTTTTTTTCTTTTAAGGAAAAGTATGGAAATTAATATCAATGAAATGATATTAAATATAATATAAATTTCTCCATTATATAAACTAATAAAGTAACCAATTATATTTGGTGTCGACTCGATTGCATATTCAAAACGTAATTTTTGCCAATAACCCCAATATTCAGCATCTTTAATATCAAAAATATTAAGACACACTTGTAAGAATATTAATGAAAATGAGATTAATATGAAAGTTACTACGCTTGATTTAATTTTTTGATTTTCTCTTAAAATTAATTCAATATATTTAATTGAATAAGCCAATAACAAAGCAATAAATGGCAATAGAGTAATATTTAACCTTGGCCAAGTTCTTAGTGAACCTATTAATGGTAAATTTTCCCATGACCATTTAAACAAAAATGAGCTTTGAACCCATGAAAAGTAAGTAATAAAAATAATAAAAAAAAATGAAAATAAAATTAATTTTCGATCGATATTACTAATAAAGTCTTTTCTAAAAAGTAAAGTTATTAAAAAAATAATTAAAATAGAAATCAATATTCCTGAATAGTACCATCCCTCAGTAGTTGAAGCAGGCGGATATATCCATGAGCCTAAAGTATCTATCCAGTTAAAATTATGCTCTGTTGAAAATTCCCAATTATTTTCTGTCCTATCAACTAAATTTTTTAAAAAAAATTTTACATTTAATAACCATGGAAGTGCTAATAAATAAGAAAGCGCAAATGGAATTATATTTTTTATATACAAGCTAAAAATGCTTACAATTTTAAAATTATTTTTATCTGATACTAAAAATATAGGACAAACAATGGCAATATAAAAACCAAAAAGAAAAAGGGAATAAACAATAAAATAAGGGTAACCAGCTGTAATTAAAAATGAGTTTGAAAAAAAAATAACTATAAAACCTCTCCAAAATTTACCATTGTGTGTAATAGAATTTATTCCATATAGTATCCATGGGAACCAAGCTGCTGAGTGGACGGCGTTTGGAAATCTGAGTAATTCAGTTAATTTCAGATTGCAAACAATTAATATTGCTACAATAGCGCAAATATAGAGATTAATTTTTAAACTTCTCAACCACTTGTAAATTCCTAAAGAAAAAATTGATAAACCAAAAATTGTGTAATTTAGAAATGTATGAAGAGTTAAACTTTCGGTAATAAAATATATTAGATAGTTGATCCATCCTGGGATATAAAAGTATTGCGCAAAAGGATTAAAGATTAAACTCATTCCAGAACCTTCAGACGGAGACCAAAGAGGTACCACACCAACTGATAGCATTTCAGCTATATATCTTTTGTAAGAAAAATAAATCAGATCGAAATCATTACCCATTACAATAATTCCTAAACTTAATGGAAAAAGAAAAATAAAAGGCCAGATTAAAATTGAAATTAATATAAAACTTTTAAACTTTTTTTCTTCAGAAAACATTTTAATAGCTTAAAATCTTTGGTTTGGGTATGTGAGTTATAAACTTGCCGCCAGACTTTAAGAATTTTTTTTCTTTTTGATATATTTCTTTTTTAAAATTCCAAGCGCCAAGAAAAGCATAATCTACTTCTTTAGTATTTAAAATTCTATACTTTTTGACAGGTATTTTTACACCGGGTATAAACTTATTATGCTTTTCAGGGGTTGTGTCATAAAAAAATTTAATGATATCATTACCAATATTACAATAATTTAAAACTGTAACTGCCTTCGCAGTTGCACCATATCCAATTACTTTTTTATTTAGATTTTTTAATTTCGCTAATATATTTTTAAGTTTATTTTTAGATTTATTAACATCAAATCCAAATTTTTTATATGTAGTAAATTTTTTTAAACCAAATTTTATTTCTTTTTGAAGTTGGATTTTAACAGATTTATCAATAACATTTTTTGAAATTTTTTTCTTAATAAAATATCTAATTGAACCTCCATGTTCAGAAATATTTTTAATTTTATAAATATACAACTTATGTTTATCTAGTAATTTAGATAAAGATACATATGAAAAAACATAGATATGTTCATTATAAAATTGATCATATGCATTTTTTTTTAACAATTCCAACATGGATGGATCTTGGATTATTAGAGTTCCAGTATCACTGAGAACTAAATTTATTGATTTAAAAACATCATTTAAATTTTTTATATGAGTAATTGTATTAGCAGAATATATAAGATCAAAATGACCGAATTTTTTTCTTATTTTTAAAGCTGTTCTTTGATTCCAGTATTTAATAATAACATTAAGACCTTTTTTTTTTGATAATTGAGCGATATTAGAACAAGGTTCAATACCTAATGAAAAAGATTTATTAAAATTTTCAAGAAATACACCATCGTTACAGCCAATTTCTAAAATTTTTTTTTTTTTAAATTTTTTTTTTAAATCTTTTGCAAAAGTTTTGAAACTTTGAGTCATTGTTTTTGACATTGATGATCTATAAGGGTAATTATTTTTAAACATTTTTTTGCTAGAGAATTTTTTTTTAATTGAAACAATTTTGCTTTTCTTGTTGAAATCAACCAAAAGTCTATATTTTTTTTCTTTTGAATTAGTATTTTTTAAATACTCATTTGCCAAAGGTTGATATCCAAGATCTAAAAAAATCATTTTTTTTCTTTTAAAAATTTATCAAAACTAGAAGCAGTTTTATCTTTTTTTGATATAATTGGTTTTTTAATTCCCCAATTAATTGAAAGCTTTGGATCATTCCATAGTATTGATCTTTCTTGATGGGGTTCTCTATATTTTGAACAACTATACAAAACAAGATTTTCTTTTTTTTTGGCTAGAAATCCGTGCGCAAAGCCTTTGGGTATGAAAAGAAATTTAGAGTTTCTATCATTTAGAATAATTTTGAAATGTTTTCCAAAAGTTTTTGAATTTTTTCTTAAATCTACCGCAACGTCTAAAATTTCTCCTTTAATAACAGTTACGAATTTTGCTTGAGAATTTTTTTTTTGTATATGCAATCCTCTTATTACATTTCTTTTTGATGATGATACTACTGAAAAAACCATTTTTTCTTTGACCAAATTTTTTTTAAAAATCTCCCTTAAAAAACCTCTACTATCGGAAAACCTTTCTCCTTGAAGAACATAAAGTTCATCAAATCCAGTTTTATAAATTTTCATGTATTTATTAATTTGTTTAAATATTGTGAGTATTCACATTTCCCATAAAAGCTGATTGCTTCTAATATATTTTTTTTAGAAATCCATCCATTTAATAATGAAATTTCTTCTAGGCAAGCAATTTTAAATCCTTGTCTATTTTCAATTGCTGAAACAAAAGCGCTAGTTTTATAAAAATCTTCAATAGAACCTGTATCTAGCCAAGCCCCACCTCTACCAATAAAGTCTGCTTTCAAAGCTTTTTTTTTCATATAAATTTTTAATAAATCTGTGATTTCAAGCTCGTTTCTTTTAGATGGTTTTAGTTTTTTTGAATATTCAACAACTTTACTATCAAAAAAATAAAGTCCAGTAATGGCTAGATCTGAAAATTTCTTCTTTGGCTTTTCTTTTATTAAAGTAATTTTATTTTTTTTATTAATCTTTGCTACACCATATAGCTCAGGTTTAGAAACTTTATGTAATAAAACTGTTGCTCCTTTTTTCATTTTTGTACAGTCAATTAATTTTTGTGTAAGATATTGTCCATAGAAAAAATTATCTCCAAGTATAAGAGCTACATTTTGATTTTTTATAAATTTTTCTCCAAGTATAAAAGCATCCGGTAAACCTTTTGGACTTTCCTGTTCTTTGAAAGCAATATTTATTCCAAGCCTTTTTCCATCTGGTAATATTTTTTTATATTGATTTAATTGGCCTTTGTTTACAATAATCAAAATATCTTTAATTTTTGCCAACATTAGTATTGAGAGTGGGTAAAATATAAGTGGCTTATCGTATATTGGAAGAAGTTGCTTGTTGACAGCTTTAGTTAATGGGCTCATACGAGTACCCATGCCTCCAGATAAAATAATTCCCTTTTTAATCAATTTTTTGTTCCTAGTCTTTTTAAAATATCATTTTTCTTCAATTTTAAAAAATAATTTTGATTATTTAGATACCAATTAAATGTTTTTTCTAACCCATCCATAAATTTAATTCTAGGTTTCCAATTTATTTTTTTCTTAATTTTGTTACTATCTATAGCATATCTCTTATCGTGACCAGGTCTATCTTTTACAAAATAAATTTTAACATTATTTCCTATTTTGATTTTCTTCTTTGAAATATTTATTAATTTCTTAACCACTGCTAGATTATCTAGATTGTAATTAGATCCAATATTATAAAATTCACCTATTTTACCAGTTTGGTAAACTTTGATAAGAGCTTCACAATGATCATCAACAAATATCCATTCTCTAGAATTTTTTCCTTTTCCATATATTGGCAATTTTTTATTATTGATTATATTGTAAATGAGTTTTGGTATTAGTTTTTCAGGATGTTGTCTTGGTCCATAATTATTTGAACAATTAGTAACTATTCCATGGATTTTATAAGTTCTTATATATGAGCTTACCAAGTGATCAGATGATGCTTTTGTAGCAGAATAAGGTGAACTAGGTTTATAAGCATCATCTTCTTTAGATCTACCTTTGATAATATCTCCATATACTTCATCCGTTGAAATATGAACGAGTTTTATTTTTTTTTTATTATTTCTAATTATTTCCAATAAATTAAAAGTTCCAATAATATTTGAATAAATAAAATTCTTTGGACCATCTATTGATCTATCAACATGTGTTTCTGCAGCAAGATTAAAAATTCCATTAGGTTTATATTTATCAATTAATCTTTTTAATTTGTTTTTATTGCAAAGATCACATTTTATAAATTTATAGTTTTTATTTTTGCTGAATTCATTTGTATTATAAAAGTTAGATGCATAGGTTATTTTGTCAATATTTAAAACTTTAAAATTTTTCTTTAATAAAAGGTTAATTAAATTACTTCCTATAAAACCTAGTCCGCCAGTAACAATAATTTTGTGCATTATTTTTTTTACATCAATAAACTAATTAAGTATACTTCTTAAATTCTATGAATATAGATTTAAACGATATAACATTTATCATAGTTAGTTATAAATCTAATAAAGTTATTTATAATTGTATCAATTCATTACCACAATCATCAAAAATTATTGTTATTGAAAATTCATCCGATAATGAATTGAAGAATGATTTAGAGATGAAATATGACAATATTGAGGTTATTTTAAATAAAAATATTGGAATGGGGGCATCTAATAATATCGGCTTAAAGACATCTAATACAAATTTTGCCTATGTGCTCAATCCAGATGTAATTTTTAATGAAACTACATTCATAAATTTAATTGAATCAATGAAAGAGATTAATGATTTTTCAATTATTTCTCCAATTAATGAAAACAAAGATTTTCCAAACTACGAAATAAAAAATAACTATAAACAATTAAGTGAAAATG
The DNA here is from genome assembly GCA_902594655.1 of uncultured Pelagibacteraceae bacterium. Taxonomy (GTDB): domain Bacteria; phylum Pseudomonadota; class Alphaproteobacteria; order Pelagibacterales; family Pelagibacteraceae; genus Pelagibacter. The sequence goes on along the minus strand of CACJMW010000004.1, from coordinate 10,724 downwards.
TAATTGAAGTTGATAATGTTGATGGTTTCTCAATGTTAATAAATAAAACCAAATTTAAAAATAATGACTATTTTGATGAAAATTTTTTTCTTTATCTTGAAAATACTGATTTATGTTTAAGACAAAAGATTAAAAATGAAAAAATATTTATTGTCAAAAATTCTAAAATCAAACACATTGGTTCATATTCAACTAAATTAGATCAATCAAATACTCTTGAGTATATTAGAAACTGGCACTGGATGTGGTCTAAATTTTATTTTAATAAAAAACATTATGGATTTTTAAATGCATTATTAAAAATTGTAGGAAATTTTATTTCATCATTTGTAAAGTTTTTATTTTACTCATTATTTTTTAATTCCCATAAAAAAAAAATTTATAAAATGCGTTTTTTGGGATTAATTAATTCTATTATTGGAAAAAAATCTTATCTTAGACCTACTGATTAATGGCCTGGAAAGGAAATTAAACTATCCACTTTATAGTTTTTTTGTAATAAGTCACTTCCACCTAGATCAAATAGATTAATAACAAAAATAAAGCCCGCAACATTACCATCAGACATTTCTACTAACTTCGCAGCAGCTTTAGCGGTTCCACCAGTTGCTATAAGATCATCAATAATCAAAATTTTTTCATTTTTATTAATAGAATCTTTATGAACTTCTATTGTTGCAGTTCCATACTCTAATTCAAAATCTATTGAATGTACGTCTGCAGGAAGTTTATTTTTTTTCCTTAACATAATAAATGGTTTTTTTAATATATAAGAAACTGCCGATGCAAATACAAAACCTCTAGATTCGACTGCAGCAACTTTATCAAAATTGTAAGATTTAGATTTAGTTATAATTTGATCTATAGTTTCTCCGAATGCTTTCTCATTTTTTATTAAAGTAGTAATATCTCTAAATAAAATACCTTTTTTTGGATAATCAGGGATAGATCTAATAAATTCTTTTAAATTCATAATAGTAATTTATAAATACTAAATAGTTTAAATCTTATTATATGACAACAAACAAATTAGCAATCATTGGAGGTAGCGGACTTTATGATGTAGAGGAATTTAAAAATAGGGAGTTGTTAGATTTAGATACTCCATGGGGAAAACCTTCAGATAAAATTTTAAAAACAAGCTTTAATAGTCATGAAATATTTTTTCTTCCTCGACATGGGAGGGGACATTTTATTAATCCTTCAAATATTAACTTCAGAGCAAATATCGATGCACTTAAGCAACTTGGTGTTACAGATATAGTATCTGTATCTGCCGTTGGATCATTAAAAGAAGAATTACCTCCTGGTAAATTTGTTATTGTTGATCAGTTTATAGACAGAACCTTTGCAAGGAATAAAACTTTTTTTGATGATGAAATAGTAGCTCATGTTTCAATGGCTCATCCAACCTCCAATGGATTGATGAACGCATGCGAAGAAGCAATTAAAAAAGAAAAAATAGAATATCAAAGGGGTGGGACTTATGTTGTAATGGAGGGTCCTCAGTTTTCTACATTAGCAGAATCTAATTTATATAGATCTTGGAATGCTGATGTAATAGGAATGACAAACATGCCTGAGGCAAAATTAGCAAGAGAAGCTGAAATAAGATATGCTTCAGTTTCGATGGTTACTGATTATGATTGTTGGCATCCAGACCATGAAAATGTTGATGTTCAGCAAGTTATAAAGGTTCTTTTAGGCAATGCAGCTAAAGCTAAAAATATGATTAAAAATTTAATTGATAATTTTGAAAATCACATTGATCCTAAGGATCCAACCAATAATTGTTTAGATGTTGCAATTATTACATCACCAGAGAAAAGAACTAAAAATACAATTGAAAAGTTAAGCGCTATAGCTGGAAGAGTTTTAAAAAAGTGACAACAAAAATATCTGATCAATTAGTTTTTAATTATAAAAGAGATGGAGTTATTTTAATCAAAGGAATTTTTTTGCCCTGGATAGAAAAATTAAATAAAGGATTTGAAAAAGTAATTAACAATCCAGGTCCACATGCAAGAGAGAACGTTTTAAATAATCATGAGGGAAGATTTTTTGAGGATTATTGTAATTGGGAAAGAATAGATGAATTTAAAGATTTCATTTTAAATTCTCCTGCCGCACAAATTGTAGCACAGGCAACTGGTTCAAATAGTGTTCAAGTTTTTCATGAGCATATTTTTTTAAAAGATCCTGGAACAAAAAAGGAAACACCTTGGCATCAAGACCTTCCTTATTATTGTATAGATGGAAATGATACAGGTAGTTTTTGGATACCATTAGATAGTGTTTCAAAAGAAAATTCTTTAAAAGTTTTAAAAGGATCTCATAATTTACCCAAGCTAGTGAAGCCAACAAAATGGTCTAATGATAAATCATGGTATGAAAATAATGAAAAATATATAGATATGCCAAATATTGATGAAAATAATATTTTTAATACTGAGTTGAACTTAGGAGATGCTATTTTATTTAATTTTAAAGTTTTGCATTCAACCACAGGAAATAACGACAAGAAAACACGTAAAGCTTTCTCTGCAAGATTTATAGGTGACGATGTAAGATTTATTGATAGAGAAGGCGAAACATCACCACCTTTTAAAAATATAAATTTAAAAAATGGGGATAAAATGAGAAATGATTGGTTTCCTATTGTATGGAGTAATTAAGAACAAAAAATGAAAATAGACGGAAAAGAATACCGTACCATTTGGTTTGAAAACAACGTAGTAAAAATAATAGACCAAACAAAACTACCTCATCAATTTATAATTAAAAATCTTAAAACCATTAAAGATACAATTAATGCAATTAAAACTATGGAAGTTAGAGGCGCACCATTAATAGGAGCTACAGCTGCTTATGGAATAGTTTTGGCAATAATAGAAAATAATGATCAATCATTTTTAAAACAATCCGCAAAAGATTTAATTAATTCAAGACCTACAGCAATTAATCTTAAATGGGCTGTAGATAGAATGTTGAAAAAATTATCTGGCGTAAGTAGTGATAAAAATTTGGATATCGCAATTAATGAAGCTAATGAAATATGTGAAGAAGATATTAATTTTTGTGAAAATATAGGTTTAAACGGATTAAAAATAATCGAAAAAATTTATAATAAAAAGAAAGATGCAGTCAACATTTTAACTCATTGTAATGCAGGCTGGCTTGCAACAATAAATTGGGGAACAGCTACGTCTCCAATTTATCATGCTAACAAAAAAGGAATTCCAGTTCATATTTGGGTTGATGAAACAAGGCCTAGAAACCAAGGTGCTAATTTAACCTCATATGAGTTAAATGAAGAAGGGATTAAAAATACTATTATTGCTGATAATACGGGAGGAATTTTGATGCAAAGGGGCGAAGTAGATTTGTGCATTGTTGGAACAGATAGAACTTTGTCTAATGGAGACGTTTGTAATAAAATTGGGACTTATCTTAAGGCATTAGCAGCTCATGATAACAAGGTTCCTTTTTATGTTGCTCTACCAAGCTCAACAATTGACTGGAATATAAAAGATTACAAAGAAATTCCAATTGAAGAAAGAAATTCTGAAGAATTATCACATATGGAAGGTTTAGATGAAAATGGTAACTTAAAAAAAATTCAAGTTTATCCACAAAAAAGTAAGGCAATGAATCTTGCTTTTGATGTAACCCCTGCAAAATATGTTACAGCTTTAATTACAGAAAAAGGAGTATGCGACGCATCTTCTTCAGGACTTAAGAAATTATTTAATAAGTAAGATGAACGAAGATTTAAAACAACAAGTAATAGATTATTCGTTAAAACTAAATTCGACTAATTTATCTCCGCTTAGATCAGGTAATTTGTCTGTTAGAGCCAAAATAGATGATGATGAGGGATTTTACATAACACCCTCTGGTATTAAATATGAAAATCTCAAATTAACAGATATAGTTTTTATGTCTTTAAAAACTGAATATGATTATTTAAAAATTGCAAATTCAGGTTTAAATCCGTCATCAGAATGGCGCTTTCATCAAGATATTTATAGAAAAAAACCTGAAGCAAAAGCTATTGTTCATACGCATTCTGCTCATGCAACAGCAATATCTACTCACCGTAAATCTATTCCACCATTTCACTATATGATTGCACTAATGGGAGGAGACGACATTAAATGTGCAGAGTATGCAACCTTCGGGACTAAAGAATTATCCCAAAATATTTTGAAGGCCTTAGAAAAAAGAAAGGCATGCCTGATGGCAAATCACGGACAGATTGCATTTGAAGAAAGTTTAAGCAAGGCATTTGAACTTGCACAAGAAGTAGAAAACATTTGCCACCAATACTTTCTTGCGATAAAGCTAGGAGAACCAAAGAATCTGACTTTTGCAGAAATGCAAAAAATTTTGGAAAAAGTAAAAGGTTATAAGAGGGGATAATTTTTTATGGTTAAAGTTGGGGAGCATATTACTCTCGATATAATTGGCACAAATGGCGAATACGAGCCAGCTTTTTTTGAAGGTTTAGTTCATAAGATAGCTGAGAAAGCTAAAGTTACAGTACTAAACATATCTAAATATAAATTTGAGCCTCAAGGTTTTACTTTAGTTGCTCTACTTGCAGAAAGTCATATTAGTTTTCATACATTTCCTGAACATGGGATAATCAGTTTTGATTTTTTTACATGTGGAAAGGTGTCTCCAAATGTAGCTTTGGATGTAATTAAGAGTGAAATTAAATGCAAAAGAATAGTTAAAAAATCTTTTGATCGTCACACAGTAGAAAACTATTTTGACACTTCTAGTACATCTGGAATGCAAAAATCTTATGTTGTTAAAGATGTGCTAGAGGATTTTATGTCTAAAGTCGGACAACATGTTCAAATTTTAGATTTGGAAGAATTTGGCAAATCCTTATTTATAGATAAGGATCTACAAGTAGCTTCATGCGATGAGCACTTATATAGTTCAACGTTTGTAAATTCTGGATTGAAATTAAATCCAACAAAAGATAGAGCGGCAATAATTGGTGGAGGAGATGGGGGTGTAGCTCGGGAATGTATATCAAAAAAATTTTGGTTTTATAGATTGGTATGAATTAGACCCAGAAGTTGTTGAAGTATGTGATAAACATCTAGGAACGATTGGTCAAAAAGCAACTGAAAAAAATTCAGTTAAATGTGTTTGGGGCGATGCTTTTGAAAGCATAAAAAGTGTTGAAACGGACACCTATGACAAGATTTATATAGATCTAAATGATGACCAATTTTGTATAGATTTGGCTGCCAAAAATATGGATCAAATTATCAGAGTTCTTAAACCTAATGGAGTAGTTACTGCTCAAGTTGGTAGCCAGGATAAAAGACCAAAACAGGTCGAAAATTGGAAAGATGTATTCAATAAGAACTTTGGAAATGCTACCCTTGATAGAGTTTATATCCCAAGCTTTGATAGTTCTTGGAATTTTTATACATCTGTAAATCACTAATTTATTCTTTTTAATTTCTTAATTTTGTGAAATACTTATTTTTTTATTAAAGGAGAAAATAATGAATATATTCAAGAAAACTATAATTTCAGTTCTAGCTTCATTGTTTATCATGACAAACGTATATTCTGATACAATTAAAATTGGAACTGAAGGTGCTTACCCTCCATGGAACTCAAAAGATGCTTCTGGAAAGTTAATTGGATTTGAGGTTGAATTGGCATGGACACTTTGTAGATATATTGGAAAACAATGTGAGATTGTTGAACAAGATTGGGATGGGATGATACCAGCTTTGCTCATGAGAAAATTTGATGCGATCATGGCTGGAATGTCAATTACAGATGAAAGATTAAAAACAATTAATTTTTCTCAAGGTTATGCAGATGAAGTTGCTCAACTGGCTGTGATGAAAGGTTCAGACCTTGAAGGTATGGATACTCCATCAGGAATAAATCTTTCAATAGGTGGAGGTGCTGTCAAAAAAGCACTTAAAACAATTGAAGGTGCTTTAGCTGGTAAAACAGTTTGTGTTCAAACAGCGACTATTCACCAAAACTTTTTAGACTCTGGTGACGTAGGAAGTGTAAATGTTAGAACTTATAAAACTCAGGACGAAGTAAATTTAGATTTAGCTTCTGGAAGATGCGATGTGGCTTTAGCTGCAGCAGTTGCATTTACTGACTACGCTGAAAAATCTGGAAAACCTGTTGTTTTAGTTGGACCAACATTTTCAGGTGGAGCTTTTGGAAACGGAGTAGGTGTTGGAATTAGAAAAGGTGGAAGTGGTGCAATTGGAGAGAGAGATGCGCAACTTTTAAAAGATTTCAATATGGCAATCAATAAAGCAAGAAAAAATGGCGACATAAGCAGGATTGCAACAAAGTGGTTCGGTTTTGACGCATCTATGTAATTAATTTCAGATTTGGCGACTATATTATATAGTCGCCAATCTTTATGGAACTTCTAGCATTTGGAGATACTGGTTGGGGAGATGAGTTATTTTACGCTACCCTGATGACTATTGCTGTTTCAATAACAGCTATGTTAATTGGTTTTTTATTTGCTTTAATATTCACTCCTTTAAAATTATCTAAATATAAATCTCTTAACTTGATAGGAAATTTTTATACTACAGTTATTAGAGGTGTCCCTGAGTTATTAGTCATTTATTTATTTTTTTTCGGAGGCAGTGGTGCAATTATGTATGTTGCCTCTATATTTGGTTATTATGAGTATATAGAAATAAATGCATTTATTACTGGTTCGTTTGCAATTGGAATTATCTCAGGCGCCTATTCAACAGAGGTATTTAGAGGTGCAATTCAATCTATAGATAAAGGACAGTTTGAGGCTTCAAAGGTTTTAGGAATAAAAAAATATATTCAATTTTATAAAATTATTCTGCCTCAAATGTTAAGGCTAGCAATACCAAATTTAAGCAATGTCTGGCAAATCACATTAAAAGATACATCATTAATTTCTGTAACTGGATTAGTTGAAATTATGCGGCAATCTTATATTGCAGCTGGATCAACAAGAGATCCACTATTTTTTTATTCTTTTGCAGCAGTTTTGTATTTGTTACTTACTTTTCTGAGTATGAAATTAATCAATAGATTAGAAATTAAATACAGTAGAGGTTTTTAATGGATTTAGAATTAATGATTAATAGTTTTCCCAAGTTGTTAAATGCTTCGGTAATTACACTTAAATTATTATCTTTATCATTATTCTTTGGGCTATTTATTGGGCTACTTTTTGCAATAATGAGAATGAGCAAAAATGTTATACTTAATAGATTTGCATATGGTTACTCATACTTATTCAGAGGAACACCGTTACTTGTTCAAATTTTTATAATTTACTTCGGTTTTGGGCAAATAGAATTCATAAGAAACAGCTTTTTATGGATAATATTAAAAGAACCTTATTGGTGCGCAATAATTGCCTTTGCTTTAAATACTGGCGCTTATACATCAGAAATACTTAGATCAGCGTTTCAAACTATTAAAAAAGGTTATATAGAAGCTGGAAAAAGTCTTGGTATATCAAGTAAAATTATATTTTATAAAATTCAAATCCCAATTGCTATTAGACAATCTCTTCCAGCGTACGGCAATGAAATAATATTAATGTTAAAGGGAACTTCGCTGGCTAGCACAGTTACACTAATGGATTTGACTGGCGTAGCAAAGTATATTATTTCAACAACTTTTAAACCAATAGAGGTATTTATAGTAGCTGGAAGTATTTATTTATTTATGACATTTTTAATTCACAACTTCATAAAGTTTTTAGAAAGAAGATATAATTATTAATGAAAGTTGCGTGTATTCAGCTATCCTCTGGGGAAAATTATAAAAAGAATTTCAAACAAATAGTAAGTTTAATCAATCAATCAATTAAAAATAAAGCAGACTTGATTATTACCCCAGAAACGTCATCAATCATTACTAGTGATAAGAAAATTCTATTTAAAAATACTTATAAAATGAATAATGATCCTTTGATAAAAAAAGTAAAAGAAATATCCAAAATTAACAAAAGGTGGATTTTAATAGGCTCATTACCAATAAAAGAAAAGAGCAAATATCGAAATAGATCAATAATGATTAATCCTAAAGGAAAAATATCTGCCTTTTATGATAAGATTAAAATGTTTGATGTGAAACTTACTAATAAAGAACAACATAAAGAAAGCAAAACTTATAAACCAGGCAATAAGCTTGTATCAGTTAAATTACCGTGGGGAAGATTGGGTCTTACGATATGTTTCGATTTAAGATTTCCTGAAATTTATAGAAATTTATCGAAAAAGAATTTAAATTTTATAAGTGTTCCGTCAGCATTTACTAAAATTACAGGCCAAAAACATTGGTTATCTTTGCTAAAAGCAAGAGCTATTGAAAATTTTTGTTATATTTTTGCTCCTAATCAAGTTGGCAAAAATACAAAAAAAAGAGAAACCTTTGGCCATAGTGTAATAATTTCTCCTGATGGAAAGATTTTAAAAATTAAAAAAAGAGGTATAGGAATAATTTATGCAGATATTGATCCAAGTCTATCTTTTAAATTAAGAAAAGTAATTCCAAGCTTGAATTAATATTTCGTATATTCTTTTATCTCTTTAATTTTTGAACCAGTATGATTATTTATTTCGAGTTTAATTTTTGCCCTATCATCATTTAGAAAGTGAACTTCTCTTGATAGTTTAATAAATTTTTCATTAAAATTAGAATTTTTTTCACACATTCTTTTATCATCTTCAATAACCCAAAGTTTTGAATTTATTTCCTTTAAAGAAATAAATAACTTACTTAATTTTTCATCAGATTTAACATTTTTAGAAAGTTGATCTTTTAAAATTTTGTATTCATCATTGATGTATTTAAGTTTTTCACTATCTTTAATTTTTTCCTGTTTTATTTCTAATATAGAAAGTTTATCTAGAAGCTCTCCAACTGATACTTCAACTAATATTTTATTCATATAAATAATTTTATAGTATGTTAAATTGTTTAAAATATGTCTAATATTTTAATAATTAAACATGGATCATTAGGAGATATAGCCCAAGCCTCAGGTGCTATTCAAGATATTTCTGAATTCCATAAAGATGATGATATATATTTATTAACAACCAAACCTTATTTTGAATTATTCAAAAATAATCCTCATTTAAAAGCAGTTATATTAGATAAAAGACTGTCTAGGTTTAATCTTATTTATTTATTCACTCTTATGCGTGTTATAAAAAAATATAACTTTGTAAAAGTTTTTGATCTACAAAATTCATCAAGAACAAACTTTTATAAAAGAATTTTGTTTCCTAGCGCCAATCATAATATTTGGTCTTCTTCAGGAACAACATTACCTAATGATAAGTCAAAGGAAGAATTTGATAAAAATCCTGTATTAGATAGATTTAAACACCAACTAGAAATTTCAGGAGTAAAAACTAATCACACAATGTTTCCAAATTTTGATTGGGCCTGTGCAAATATAGATAAAATAAAAAATGAATATAACTTAAATAAGTATATTGTTTTATTTCCTTTTTGCTCTCCACACTTGATATTAAAAAAATGGCCTCACTATAATAAATTTATAGATATGGTAAAAAAAAAATTTAACGATGAATATAAAATTGTTGTAGCTCCAGGTCCTTTAGAAATTCCAATGGCAAAAGATATTAACGCGATTTCTATTTTAAATAATGAAAATGCTTTAACTATTTCTGAGCTTGCAGCATTAATAAAACAAAGCTGCTATGTTATTGCTAATGATACCGGTCCAGCTCACATGGCTGCTCATTTAGGCGCTAAAGGAATAACTCTATTTGGTTCACATACAACAGCTTACAAAGTAAGTATTGAAAGAGATAACTTTAAAGCGATTCAAGTAGCTGATTTAAAAAAATTAACACCTGAAAAAGTATTCGAAAAACTTTTAGAAACTATAAATTAAACTTGTTTTTCTAATTTAATTCTTGAATTTTTAAGAATTGATAAATAATTGAGTGTATTTGTTTTGTTAAAATTTGAGACGTGTCCTGAAACAGATATTGCTCCTAATAAAGTTTTTTGTTTTGACAACAAAGGAACTGTTACTGAAGCTTTCTCGGGATCAATCTCACCATGTGAAATTGAATACTCATCCTTAAGTACTTTATTTTTATTTTGTGTTTTTAAATCATGATAAGTAGATATAATGTGTCCACTAGATCCTCTTTCCAATGACCTTGGTTGACCCAAGACAAGATTGTGTCTCATATCTTTATCTGGTTCACTTTTTAAAATACAAATCCTTGCATTATCACTTTTAATCCAAAAACTTGCAGTTTCATTTGTTTTATCTTTAATAAAGTTTAATTGTTTTTGTATAAGATTATTAATGTGAAATGTGTCATCATAAACATTAATTAATCTGTTTATTGCATTACCAAGTTTATATTTTTTACTTGGTAGTCTTTCAATGTATCCAAACTTTAATAATGAGGCGCATAATCTCGAAGTTGTACTTTTATATTGATTAATTTGTTTAGATATTTCTGTTAAAGTTAATTCTTCTCTTTTTTCGCTGAAAGCATTAAGAATTTGCAAAGCTTTATCTACAGCTTCAACACCCGCATTATTTTTTTTCATATATTATCTTACGATATATTTTTTAAAAAAAAATGATTAATTAAGCAGTTCTACCTATTAGAACTTAAAATTACGCTTGTTAGAACAGTTATTTTATATATAAATTT